>MGTJ01000044.1 GCA_001799395.1 Desulfobacterales bacterium RIFOXYA12_FULL_46_15
AAGAGGCGCTGGTTGCCCTGCAGAAGAGGAAAAGCTTTCGCCCAGAACTTAATCCGGTTCAATCCGGATCAGTTGTGTCGGCCCGGCGATAAAGGGTTGCCCGTTAATCTCTTTTAGGGCTTTTTGAACATCCGCCTCCACAGCCTCATGTGTCATAATCACGATATCCACGGGCGATTCTTCCCGGCCGGGTTTTCCTTCCTGGATGACGGACCGGACACTGATCCTGTTTTCCGACAGGACCTTTGATATAAAGGCAAGGACACCCAGGCGGTCCAGTACGGGAAACCTGAGATAGTATTCCGTCCTGATCTCAGCCATGGGAACCGTTTTGACGGGAAGCCAGTTTTCCAATGGAATTGAAAACGGGGAAATTGGTCGCTGCTGGCCGGTCAGGATATAACGGCAGGCCTCGATGAGGTCGCCCGCCACCCCCACTGCTGATGGCCCGGGACCGGCCCCGAGTCCGTAAAGGATGGATGGCCCCATGAATTCACCCAAGACGGAAATGGCATTAAAAGCCCCGTTTACGGACGATAAAAGATGATCTTTTTTAACCAGCACCGGGTGAACCCGGGCTTCTATTCCCTGGTCCGTTTTTTTTGCCTTGCCCATGTGCTTGATTGTATACCCGAGCTGCCTCGTATAATTAATGTCTGCGGCCGTGATGCCAAAAATCCCTTCCGTATAAAGTTCTGAAAGATCAAACACACCGTTAAATGCGATGTTCATCAGGATAATGAGTTTGTGGGCCGCATCAATCCCCCGGATGTCCAGGGTGGGGTCGGCTTCGGCCAGCCCCATGCCCTGGGCGGCTTTTAAGGCCTCGTCAAAGGAGAGCCTGTCATGGGTCATCCGGGTGAGAATATAATTGGATGTACCGTTGATAATACCGGAAATGCTTAAAATATCATCTCCTGCAAAACTTTCCCTTAAGGTCCGAATAATGGGGACGGCAGTGCCGACACTGGATTCAAACCCGAAACAGCCGGCTGCATCATAGGCCGCAGGAAAAATGATCCGGCCTTTTTCAGCCAGCAATGCCTTGTTGGCCGTGATAACGGATTTTCCTTTTTCCAGGGCTTTCAGGATAATATCTTCAGCCAGGGTGAGCCCGCCGATCAGCTCCAGGACAATATCAATTTTCGGATCATCCAGGATATGGCCGGGATCGGTGTCTACCATCATGCCGGACAGATCCGCGCCCCTGTCTTTTTTCGGGTTTGCAACCACGGCTTTTACAATCCGGACCGGTTTTCCCACCCGTTTTTCAATATCGGCCCTGTTTTTTTCCAGGAGCCGGACCACGCCCATGCCCACATTCCCGAGGCCGAATATGCCCACGTTGATGCTGTCTTTCATCTATGTGTCTCCTTTGTTATGTAAGGATTACCAGTCAATGGGGAAATAATCCTTTAAAAATTTGCCGCACCAGTGTTTTCCGGTCAGGATACCGTGAAAAAACGGATCACAGATCCTGGCGGCCCCATCCACGATATCCAGGGGCGGCTGGAAATCATGGACCTCCTGTTTCTGCCTTGCCAGGACGGCCGGGTCTTCATCCGTGACCCAGCCCGTATCCACGGCATTCATATAAATTCCAAGCTTGGCCAGATCGCCGGCTGCCGTATGTGTCAGCATGTTCAGGGCCGCCTTGGCCATATTGGTATGGGGATGGCGGCTGTCTTTTTTAAACCTGAGAAATTTGCCTTCCATGGCTGAGACATTGACAATATGTTTCTGCCCGGTGTTATCAAGTTTCATCAATTCTTCCATCCGGTTGCAGAGCACAAAGGGGGCCACGGCATTAACAAGCTGGATTTCCAGCATTTCCGAGGTTTCGATTTCCCCCAGTTTCAGCCGCCAGGAATTGACGGCCCTCAAGTCCACCTGCTGGAGATCTGCATCCAGCTTTGATTCAGGAAAAACCGCAGGCACATCAAGGGTATGATCATAGGAATAGGGAATCTGGGATAGCCGGGCCGACATCCTTAAGCCCACGCCGGGAGCAGTACCGTTCCAGGTAACAGGTAGGGCTTTTTCCCGGCCCACATGGTTTGGCTGACCGTATTCCAGCTTCTTAAGGCATTTTTGATACTGGCCGAGAAGGGATTGGGCGGCCATGGGCAGATCCCCCACATCCCGGTTTTCATTTTCCATGAGATGGGCATAAAACCCCGGCGGCCTCCGGACGGTCTGGGCCGCATTGTTGATGAGAATGTCCAGACGCCGGCAGGTATGTTTGATATAATCGCAGAAGAGTTCCACACTGGGAATGTGACGCAGATCCAGTCCGTAAACCTGGAGCCTGTGTCCCCAATCCGAAAAATCCGCCTCCCTTGAAAACCGCAAGGCCGAGTCCTTGGGAAACCGGGTGGTGGCAATCACCTTAGCCCCGGCCCTGAGCATCATCAGGCAGGCCTGATACCCGATCTTGAGCCTGGAGCCGGTGATCAGGGCCACCTGCCCCTTCAGGGAGGCGGTCTGGAATCGTTTCCGGTAATTGAAGTCAGCACATTCCGGGCAAAGAGCATCATAAAAATGATGGAGTTCCGTGAATTCAGCCTTGCAGATATAGCAGTTGCGCGGGCTTTCAAGTTTTTTCACCATTTCCCTGCGCCCTGGCCTCACCGTGTTCAATGGAATCTGCTTTGGCGCCTCAAACACAGTTGCTTCCCGGGCTTTCCGGATACCCGTATCTCTCCTCAGACTGCGCTCCCGGGTCACAACCGCAACCCGGTCTAGTCTTTTTTTCTCTTTGTTGCGCTTTTTGATCTCTTTCCGGTCCGGTCTGGAGATTTTCCCGGCTGCGGTCAAAAAGGCAATCCGTTCCGGTTCTGTAAGGCCTGCCAGGAGTTCTGAGTTTTCCGCAAGCTTTTCCAGAAGCGGAATGCAGTTTCGGATGATACTCAGGGTGTCCTGCCCGTCTTCTGTTTTTTGAATCAAATTGTTCTGTTCCGGGTTGATGGGGCCCACCTTTATCTTATGGGGTCCGGGTCCTGGTTAACAACAGGGTCCGGCCGTGTTTAAAAGAATGAAATTATTATAGATTTTTCATACCTTTGTCAATGCGGCGAAAGGGAAAACTTTCTTTTTCCGGCTCCGGATATTTGATAATTGACAAAAACAAAAGCCCGTGTCAGATTGCGGCAATAGTTCGGTTTTATACCCTATATTTATAGGAACACGGATGCAGGTTAAACACATACAGGAAGGACCCATCGGCATTTTTGATTCCGGCGTCGGCGGAATCAGTGTGTTAAAGGAAGTCAGAAAACTTTTGCCTTTCGAGTCCATCACGTATTTTGCAGACAGCGGCAATTGCCCCTATGGTTCCAAAACCCAGGAGGAAATCCTGTTTCTGGCCCGGAAGCATATTGAATTTCTCCTGGAACAGAATTGCAAACTGATTGTCATTGCCTGCAATACCATCACTGCAGTGGCCATAGATTGCTTCAGATCCGATTATCGCGTTCCCTTTATCGGGATGGAACCGGCCCTGAAACCGGCTGCTTTGCAGACCAGAACAAAAAAAATAGGGGTTCTGGCAACAAAAAACACATTCAATGGAAAGCTTTTCAAACAAACCCTGGAAAAACATGCATCCGGCCTGGAAGTTTTTATTCAGCCGGGATATGGGCTGGTGGAGCTGGTTGAAAAGGGTGAACAGAACAGTGAAAATGCCCGCCGGCTCCTGGAAAAATATCTCAGCCCCATGATGGAAAAAGGTGCGGATACGCTTGTGCTGGGTTGTACACACTATCCGTTTTTAAAAGAAATGATAGAAGCAGTGACACAGAACAGGGTAGCCATCCTTGACCCTTCCGATGCCGTGGCTGCCCAGACCAAAAGAATTCTCTCAGAATTTGATTTGGTCTCACAGGAAACGGACAGTCCGAGTTTCCGCTTTTTTACAACAGGTGAAAAAGAAATGGCTGAAAAATTTCTTTCATTTGCCGTATCAGACCCCTTTGTGCTTGAGCAGATACCAGGGTAAAAAAAATTGAATTATCCTTTCAGGTATATTTTGGCAAAACAGAACGATTCTCCTGTTTTATCAAGGTATACGGCCTTTATTCAGTAAGAGGCGGTTCTTAGGTTTTCTTAAAAAGTGTTTCATTTTGAAATATATTTTCTGTCTTTCTTGACAATCATACCAGACAAATTTATATCCTTGTTCTTAATGAATTTATAACTTAAAAAAAAGGAAATTCTGATATGTCAACGAGTTCTGTTTCTATAGAAGCAATTGAAGAAAAAATCCCCATTGACTGGAAAAGAGTGTTTTTCCTGATTCTTGGAGTGGCACTGTTTTGTCTAATTTATTACTGCCCGCCTTTTCCGGATGCCATTGATCCCCAAGGCAATCATTTTGTGCTGACAAAGGAAGGCAAGGGCGCCTTGGCCGTATTTGCCCTGGCAGCCACCTGGTGGATTTTTGAAGTTCTACCCATTGGTGTCACAGGCATAGCCATAGGCGTGACCCAGGCCATGTTTCTCATCCGCAAACCCGAGGTGGCGTTCAAGGATTTCATGGACCCTTCAGTCCTTTTTATCCTGGGCTCCATTGTCATCGGCCTGACTTTTACCAAGAGCGGTCTGACCAAACGTATGGCCTATAAAATGCTTTCCATTGTAGGGGAGAAGACCAGTATGATCTATCTGGGCTGCTTTGTCATGACCGCTGCCCTCACCCATCTCATGGCCCATACGGCCGTGGCGGCCACCATGTTCCCGCTGCTTCTGGCCATTCATTCCTTTTATTCGGATGAAGATCAACCTACCAAATTTGGCAAGGGTCTGTTCATCGGCATGGCCTATGTTGCCGGCGCCGGATCAATCATCACTCTGCTGGGAGCGGCGCGCGGGGCCGTGGCCATTGGTTTTTTCAAGGAAATGACAGGCAAGGAGATCAGCTTTTTTGAACTTTCCTATTATATGGCACCCATCGGCTGGCTCATGGTTTTTATTATCTGGGGCCTCATTATGGTTCTCTGCAAACCGGAAAAAGCCGTTATTCCTGGCCTTAAAGCAAAAGCCGCAAAGATGTATGCCAATTTAGGCGGCTGGGGGAGAAAGGAAATCCTGACCCTTGTTGTCACCCTTGCCGTCATTGTTATCATTGCGCTGAAAAACTGGGTTCCGGCCTTAAAGACCATTGATAAGACAGCGATTCTTCTGACCTCCACTCTGTTGTTTTTTATCCTGAATATCCTCACTATTGAAGACCTTGAAGACATTCCCTGGAATATTATTCTTCTTTTTGGCGGGGCCATGTCCATCGGGTTCTGCCTCTGGCAGACAAAAGCGGCTGAATGGCTGGCCGTAAACTGGCTTCAGCTTTTTACCAATGCCCCATCCGTAGTGTTCATTCTTGGCATGGCTTTTTTTGTCATGATTATGACCAATTTTATCATGAACGTGGCCGCCATTGCTATCTCCCTGCCTGTGGCCCTGGTGATCGCCCCTTACCTTGGAGTGGCCGGAGAAGTCATCTTTTTCTCAGCCCTTATGACCGCCGGCATGCCCTTTATTCTTCTCATCGGCGCCGCACCCAATGCCATTGCTTATAATTCCAACCAGTTCACTGCCGGAGAATTTTTTAAATTCGGCATCATTGCCAGTATCATCCTGATGATTGTGGTCTGGCTTGCCGTGATGGTTATCTGGCCGATGATGGGAATGCCCATCTTGCTGAAATAACTGTTATAACAGGACCCCTTGAGGCAACGGCTGGTTTTTTTGCCTGGTCTGCCGGCTTAAGGGGTCCTGCCGGGCAAAGGAAAAACCTTTATAAGTTCCATGAGCGCCACTGCTGTAAATCCTCCTGCCAGGGCCATGAAAAGATCATTTAAGGAAATTGGGCCGAAACGATAAAGGCTCCTGAGAAAGGGAATTGTCAGAACCAGGCACATCACCGCAGCGGTTCCGGTCATAACCCATTTAAAGGCGCTATTCTTTTCTTTGAGCATGCTGATGCCGGATCTTGTGAGAGAGCGATTGGACAGGATCATACCGAGATTACAGACCACCAGGGTTAGGAATGCCAGGGCCCTGGCTGTCTCTGCGGAATGGTCATGACTTTGGATAAAAAGATAGACACCAAGTGTCGCAGCAAGGGTCAGGCCTCCCTGGAAAAAGCATTTGAGAAGGGTTAAAGCTTCAAAGAGCTTTTCATCTATGCTGCGCGGGTTTCGTTCCATGACGCCGCCATCGTCCTTGTCTGCCTCAAAAACCAGGGTGCAGGCCGGATCAATGATCAGTTCAAGAAAAACAATATGCACAGGGAATAAAATCAAAGGCCATTTGAAAAGGACCGGGATGAGTGAAAGCCCGGCAATGGGGATGTGCACTGAAAGGATATACATCATGGCTTTTTTCAGGTTGTCATAAATCCTTCGTCCCATGCGCACGGCAGTCACAATGGAATTGAAATCATCATCCAGAAGAACAAGGGATGAGGCTTCGCGGGCCACGTCCGTACCCCGTGCTCCCATGGCCACGCCGATGTGGGCCGCTTTCAGGGCAGGGGCATCATTCACCCCGTCACCGGTCATGGCAACGATTTCTTTGTTGATTTTAAGTGCCTTGACGATTCTGAGTTTCTGTTCCGGCACCATGCGGGCAAAAATATTGACTTTCCTTATCCGCTCTGCCAGTTCTTCATCGGTCAGGAGTTCCAGTTCAGGACCGGTAATATACTGATCCGGATTCTGAAGATCGATCTGCCGGGCAATGCTCATGGCCGTGCCGGGGTAGTCGCCGGTGATCATGATGGTCCTGATGCCTGCAGTGTAACATTCTTTTATGGCTCCTTTGACATTGGAGCGGACAGGGTCTTCAAGGCCGAGCAGGCCGATGAAATGAAACTGAAAATCGTGCTGCCGTTCCGGCAGATTTGTTTTCCTGTGCCTGCCGGCTGCGACTCCGATTACGCGTTTGCCCTGGTCGCTGAGCATATTTATTTTTTCTTCCAGCCGGTTTAATCCGGATGCATCAAAATGACACAGATCGGCAATGGCTTCAGGTGCGCCCTTGGCAGCGATGATGAGATCCTCGCCGGATGTGGAGATCCACACCCTGGACATGGCCAGAAGCTCTTTGCTTAAAGGATATTCTTGCTGAAGAGTCCAGGCTGCATGAAGGTGCCCGGTATTGGAAAGGGTGCGTTCGCCCAGGTCTTTCATGGCTTTTTCCATGGGGTCGAAGGGATCGGCCGGGCTTGCAAGGATGCTGTATTCCACCACTTCGTGAAAGGCTTCAGGAAGGATATGGCTCCCTTCCCCGACCCGAAAGAACTGATTGTCTGTCACAATATCGGTAACCGTCATTTTATTCAGGGTCAGGGTGCCTGTTTTATCCACACACAGCACCGTTGCGGAGCCCAGGGCCTCAATGGCCGGAACCCGCCGGGTGAGCACCCTGTATTTTGAAATCCGCCAGGCCCCCAGGGCCATGAAGACGGTCAGGACAACGGGAAATTCTTCCGGAAGAATGGCCATGGCCAGGGACAAGCCAGCCAGAAAGCCTTCCATGAGGTTCCCCCGGGTCAGGCAGAAGATCACCACCACAAGGATGCACAAAAGGCTGCCGGAAAGTGCAAAGATGCGGACAATGCTTTTGGTCTGGATCTGGAGCGGGGTCTGTTCTTCTTTAATGGATTGAAGGGCTTTACCGATTTTTCCCAGTTCGGTTCGATTTCCCACAGCCTTGATGATGCCCGCGGCCTGGCCGGACACCACCAGGGTTCCTGAAAACCCAAACGGAAGGTCATCCCCTCCCGGCTTTCCCAGGCCCAGGGCATCGTCCTTTGTGAAGGATTTGCGGACCGGAACGGATTCGCCAGTGAGCAGGGATTCATCCACACAAAAATTGACGGCATGGACCAGGATACAGTCTGCCGGAATGCGGTCGCCTTCGGCCAGCAGGATGACATCACCAAAAACCACTTCCCGTCCGGGGATGCGGATTTTTTCTCCCTCCCGGATGACAAAGGCACGGGGGCTGGACAGATCTTTCAAGGCTTCCAGGGCTCTTTCGGTTTTTTTCTCCTGGTAAAAGGTGATACCGATAATGACAAAAACAAAGCCGAGAAGCATGAGCGCTTCCTGTAATTCACCGGACAAAAGATAAAGCGACCCGCAGGCAATCAAAAGAAGGAACATGGGTTCTTTCAAAACCCCGATCAGGATATCTATCTCTTTTCGCCTGCCCTGGGCCGGCAATTCGTTAAACCCATCCTGTTTCTGCCGCAGGAGGACCTCATCCTGTGTCAGGCCTGTCAGTTTTTCAAATGCAATCCGGCTCAATTTTATCCTTAAAGGTTACGGGTTAAAAAAATCAATGGTGGTGATGGTGATTATGGTCGTGGTCATGATGGTGCGTCTTCTTTTTAAGGTTTGCCAGTATGGGTTTATATTCCTGCATTCTCAACGGTTTTTCAAGACCGCTTTTTAAAAGCAGGTCTTCATTATTGAAAATATCCAGGGTCGGACCGTCGGCCGTGATCTCTCCCTTGTGCAGGACAATGGTCCGCTCGCATACATCCAGGGCCATGTCAAGGTCGTGGGTGGCAATGATTTTGGTATGTTCAAAGGTCTGAAGAAGACTGATGAGACGTTTGCGCGACAGGGGGTCAAGGTTTGAAGTCGGCTCATCCATGACCAGGATATCAGGTGAGGCGGCAAGAATGGTGGCAATGGCGACAGCGCGTTTTTCACCGCCGGACAGCTTATAGGGCGGCCGGTTTTTCAGGTGGGCAGCGCCTACGGTTTCAAGGGCCAGGATCACCCGGTCTTTTACTTCCTGTTCGGGCAGGCCCAGGTTCATAGGGCCAAAGGCCACATCATCAAACACCGTGGGCATGAAAAGCTGGTCGTCCGGGTCCTGGAAAACCATTCCCACTGACCGTCTGGCCGCTTTCATGGTTTTTGGCGTCAATTGATAATCACCGATTCGGATTTCTCCCTTTGCAGAGACCAGGCACCCGTTCAGATGGAGCAGCAATGTGGATTTACCGGCACCGTTGGCACCCACCAGGGCCACAGATTCCCCATGGGTGATGGTAAAGGAGATGCCGTTGACCCCCATGGTCCCGTCCGGATAGGTATAATAAAGGTTGTCGGCTTTGACAATATGGTGACTCATTAAAAAAATCCTTCAATGATGCTGCCGAAAATCACGGGCAGGTTATACCTTCTGGCAAGAATAAAAAAACAAGACCAGGAGAGGATGAATATGACTTCCTTCTGCCCGAAGGTCATGGGTTTTGCCACACGGATATGACCGTCAAATCCCCGGCAGAGCATGGCCAGATGGATACGCTGGGCCCGGTCCAGTGTCCTTAGCAGCAACTGGCCCAGAAGGGGAACAAAGACCTTGAACCGCATCCGGCCGGAATCAAAGGAGCGCAGCGATCTTGCCCGGATCATGCGGGAGGCTTCCTCGATCAGGACAAAAAGATAACGGTATAAAAACAAAAGCTGAATCACAAAGGGCAGGGGAACCTTGAGTTTTTCAAGGGCCATGCATACGCCGTTGAACCCGGTGAGGCAGATCAGGACCAGGGCTGCCCCGACCGTGAGGGCAAAGCGGATCAGGATGGAAAAAAATGAGACCCACCCCCCGGACAGGGATACCCTGCCGATTTCCAGGAGGGGCTGGGTATCCAGAAGCGGGTTGAAAATTCCTATTAATACGGCAAACGGAGAGACAATGAGAATTTTCTTTAACAGGTAGAAAACCGGGAGATCGGCGCCAACCACCATGGCCACAGGATAGATGACAAAGGGGATCATCATGGAAATTTCATATTTTCCCAGGGACACCACCATGACGATGAAAATGAGGGTGGTGATGAGTTTTGCACGGGGATCAAGACGGTGAAGGCCGGTGTTGCCGGATGCCAGCGTATCCATGGTCCTGATGTCAAACAGGTTGTTTTCAATGGTGGCCATTTAAATGTCTGCCGTAATTCTTATGTCCGGGCAGCCTTTCTCCGTTTGATGACAAAACCGATGAATACAGCCAGGCAAAGGGTCAGAAGACCCCCCACAAGACCGGACACGGATGTGCCGGGGTTGACGGCAGGCCAGGCGCCTGCGGTTTCTTCTCCAGGATGGCTTTCTGTTGTTTTGAATCCGTAATCGGGCAGAAAAGCGGTTTTTTCCTGGATGGCTGAGAGAGAGGAGTGAATCCCTTTTTCCGGGGCCGCAAATTTTTCAACCCCTGCCGTTCTGAACATGGCCCATTCCAGCCCGTCCGGGTGGGAAGAGGCGAACCAGCTCAAGGCGCCGCCCACAATGACGGCGGCAGCGGCAAACCCGGCCAGCACCTTACCGATGGAATATCCCCGGCCGGGTTCAGGAGAGGCCATCATAATTTCAGGCCTGCTTTTCCATACAAACAGGATCACGGCTGCGGTTGTTATGCCTTCAACCAGGCCGATGGCAAGATGAATGGGCAGCATCAGCGCGACAAAAACAGCAAAGGGAAGCTCTGATATGCCTGAAAAAAAAGTCTCAAGGACAACGGAAAATGCACCCATCTGCAACCCGAGGATGGCGGAAACAAGGGCCCCGGTTATGATGGCACCCGAAGATGCCTTGCCCCTGACAAAAAGTTTGTAGATGAGCGGATAACAGATAAAACAGGGAAAGAACCCAAGGTTGAAGATATTGCATCCCAGGGCCAGAAGACCGCCGTCGGCAAAAAACAGGGCCTGAACCGTCAGGACCGAGGCCATGGCCAGGAATGCGGCATGGGGGCCGAGAAGGATGGCCAGGATCATTCCGCCGCCGAGATGGCCGCTGGAGCCTGTGGCCGGTATGGTGAAATTGATCATCTGGGCGGCAAAAA
Source organism: Desulfobacterales bacterium RIFOXYA12_FULL_46_15 (assembly GCA_001799395.1). Lineage (GTDB taxonomy): Bacteria > Desulfobacterota > Desulfobacteria > Desulfobacterales > Desulfobacteraceae > Desulfobacula. The sequence continues at coordinate 10,858 of MGTJ01000044.1, forward strand.
TAAAGGCCCCGATGACCCCCATGAGGGGGATTTTCCGATCATCCTGATCCTGTCTTAGTTTTTTTGAACAATATCCGATCAGGCCTGCCGAGGCTGCCCACAAGGCCCCACCCACTGCCGGGGAAATCAGCGCATCTGCCATATGCATGATAAACACTCCTTTTTAACAACAAATCTTTTTTCTTTTCCGGCAAAATAAAAACCACGTAAAGCCGGCGTTAAAATATCCGCAAACCTTCGTGGTTGAGTTGTTATAAAGCTTACTTCTAAAAAAACCGGCAGGCTTCATGCCTGCATTAAAATTATATTTAAATAAGATGAATTCCCGTGAATGTCAATTATAATATTTGAATCCCTGAAGGTTGTGTGCTATTGGGTAAATATCGCCTTAAAAAAATTATTTCTCTTCAGGAAGGGATATTGATGCTGCCTATCGGTTTTAAGCAGGTTCTCTTAAATATTATAAAAAATTCCGTTTTACGATATATTCTTTTTATTTCGCTTGGGGTATCTGTTTTTTTTCATATTTACAGCAATATTTTTATTTTTCCTCAGTTTTCAAAAACGCTGGAAGGAAGAACGGTGAATACCGAAGTGGTGGAAACCTATTTGCCGCTGATGTCAATGGGCTGGTTTGAGGGAGCCATAGAGGCCTATTACGATATTACAGCCAACCGGACCGCCTTAACCGCCTTGCTGAATCGCCTGAAAACACTAATAGGGATTTTCCATCTTATTCTTCTTGCCTTACTGTTTTTTATCCTGGTTAAAGCAGGCCGGAATATGCTGGAACGGGATATGGCAGAGACCTCATTACAGAAAGCCCGTGCAGACTTGGAAAAAATAGTGGGTGAACGGACGGCGGAATTAAAAAAAACAAATCAGACCCTGATGGTTGAGATCGAAAACCAGAGACGTTCCGATATAGCCCTCAGGGAAAGTCAAAACCGTCTCAGGGCCATGCTGGAGTCCAATCCCGATCCCATTATCATGTATGACCTGATAGGACATCCCCAATATTTAAACCCGGCGTTTACAAGCAAATTAGGGTGGACCCTGGATGAATTGAAAGGCGGAATCATCCCCTTTGTTCCGGAAGACCAGAAGGAATTGACGGCGCAAAAGATAAAAGAGATGTATGAATACGGGAAAATCCTGACCTTTGAAACCAAACGGCTGACAAAGGATAACCAGATCCTTGATTTTCTTGTAAGTGCCGCCCTGACCCATGACACAGAAGGGAAGCCTGACGGCATCATTGTCAACCTGACCGATATCAGTGAGAAAAAAGCTTTGGAAGCCCAATACAAGCATTCCCAGAAGCTGGAATCCATCGGAATCCTGGCCGGCGGCATTGCCCATGATTTTAACAATATACTGGCCGGTATCATGGGGTATTCCCAGTTGGCCAGGATGAATATCTCAGACCCTGAAAAAGCAGGTGAGGACCTTGACCGGGTCATGAAAGCTGCGGATCGGGCCAAGGCTCTGGTCCGGCAGATGTTGACCTTCAGCCGTCAAACCGAATATCACAAACAGTCCATGAAAATGCATATCATGATAAATGAAGCTCTCAAACTCATCCGGTCTTCCATCTCCTTCACCATAGAAATAAAAGAAGAGATTGCCTCAAAGGCATCGGTCATGGCAGACCCCACCCAGATCCATCAGGTGATCATGAACCTCTGCACCAATGCCTGTCATGCCATGCGGGACACCGGCGGCCTGTTAACGGTGGCGCTGAAAGAAATAAAGATCCCGGGACCGGATACGATAGCGGAACTCAACATGACGCCGGGCCGTTATCTCAGGCTTCAAATCAGCGATACGGGATCAGGCATTGCGCCTGAAATCATTGATAAAATTTTTGATCCTTATTTTTCAACAAAATTTCCGGACAAAGGAACCGGCCTGGGCCTTGCAGTTGTCCACGGCATTGTCAGGGACAGCAACGGTTATATAAAAGTATACAGCCGGCAGGGCCAGGGAACGAGTTTTTTTGTGTTCCTGCCTGTTGCAACGGAAAATGCGGATTCAGGCAATACTCAGGATAAAAATGATTTTCCGCCCGGCGGAACTGAAAAAAAATATGGTTGTGGATGACGAGGAAGTATTTATGAAAAATCCCGGGCAGGTGGATTTCATTATTTCAGACATCACCATGCCTTTTATGACCATCGCCGCCCTTGCTGCAAATATTCTTAAGAGCCATCCGGATCTCCCCATAATCCTATGTTCCGGATACAGCGACAAGATTTCCGAGAACACACTCCGTAACACCGGTATCTATAAATGTCTGGAAAAACTCGTCAGCCTGGAAAACCTTGCCTTTATCATCAGGGAAAAGCTGGATGAGTGATCCAGAGGATAAAACCTAAAAAAAACACTCAGATCCGCATGGAACATCTCTGGTTCCATTACCATGACCGGGCGGTGCTGGAAGATATCCGCCGGATATCATACCCGTCCGCCGGCTCGGGCCGGATCAGACCCTTTGCGTGGGAAACAGGGCCAATGACCTAAGCCTTGAAAAGACCGATGTAAATATACGCTTGCTTCTCAGGCAGTCCAACTTTTTATAACCCTTCAGAATAATGCATTATCGCTTCCTTTTTACAGGTTCAAGGATAGGTGCAAATAATCTTGATTCAACCCATTCAGGCTGATCTCCTATAAAAACCATTTTGGCAGATCTTTGCCAGATAAACAATATTTACACCACTGCAGAATTTTTGAAATGACTTTACATAGTTCAGCGATGTTGATAGGGATTGCCAGGTAATATTTTTTAATTTATGGTCGGATATCATTCAAAACTGCATGATACACTGACCTTCATAATAGCTTGTTTGACCGGAGTTTGACATTTTCCATAATGTGGATTAGTATAGCTATAAAAAGCCACATCATGGAGGTGAGATATGAGGACAATTCAAATGACCCTTGATGATAATCTCGTCAAAGCGGTCGATCGCGTTTCAAAGGAACTCCACACAAGTCGTTCCGCTTTTACAAGGAAGGCTCTGCAGGATGCGCTGGCCCGTTATAAGGTCGAGCAACTAATCCATGGTTCAACAGATCGCTGCACGGGAGCGCAAAAGCCGCGCCCCGTAAGCAACACATTATGCAAAAAAATAAATTGAGGAATCGGCTTTCTGATGCTATTCATCCCAGCCGTGCTGGCCGATCAGTTTGACAAACCGGCAGGCGCCCAGATTGGTTGTTCTGATACCGGTTTCCGTTTTTTCAAGTTTCAGCAATTCCTGGGAAAAAGTTCCGCCCACAGGCATGACCAGGCGTCCTCCGATTGAAAGCTGATCGATCAATGGGGCTGGAATCTGTTGACCGCCCGCAGTAACCATAATGGCATCAAACGGGCTTTCTTCTTTCCAGCCCTGGGTTCCGTCTGAATATCGCGTGACAATATTATAATATTTTAATCTATCAAACAGCTTTCTTGTCTGTAAAAAAAGGGTATTATTTCTTTCGATTGTATATACCTTATAGGCAATCTGGGCAAGAACGGCAGCCTGATATCCGGACCCGGTCCCTATTTCAAGAATCCTTTCATGACCTTTTAATTCAAGACTCTGGGTCATCTCTGCAATAATATAGGGCTGAGAAATTGTCTGGCCTTCACCAATGGGAAGCGGGAAATCGCCATAGGCACTATCAACAAGAGCTTCACTTACAAACAGATGGCGGGGGACTTTGGACATTGCCTGAATGACCAAGGGTTCGGTCACTCCCCTTGAAACAATCTGTTTTTCCACCATTTCACTTCGCCAACGTGCAAATTTCTTGGGTTCGTCTTTCATGCCCCCCTTAATACCAGCAAGATATCCTTCCGTCAAGATGATACAATCCTTTTACCATCCTGCAAACTCATCTTGATTTTTGCCGGGAAGATCAGTAATGATGAACCCATGAACAGACTTCAACAGATCATAATGGCAATCATTGTTTCCTGGGTAATATTTTTGATCGGCATAACCGGGTACATGGTGATAGAAAAATGGGATTTCTTAGATGCTGCTTATATGACAGCCATCACCCTGGCTACAGTGGGTTTCATGGAAGTTCATGAATTGAGTTCTTCAGGAAGGATCTTCACGATTATCCTGATTTTTTCCGGTGTCGGATATTTTGTCTATATTGCAGGACTCATTATACAATCCATTGTTGAGGGGGAAATACGATCCATATTGGGGAGGAAAAGATTGGATAAGCAAATCAGCAAGATGAAAAATCATTATATTATATGTGGTTACGGCCGTATCGGGAAAGTTTTATGCCAGCTCATCAAAGAAGAGACCAATGATATTGTTGTGATCGAAGAAAAAGACGATCTTATGGCGGTTCTGGAAAAAGACAAAATGCATTACCTTCACGGCAATGCATCTGATGAAGATCTCCTGGAAAAAGCAAACATCAGAAATGCATCCTTTCTGGTAGCCGCTCTTGGAACGGATACAGCCAATGTTTTTCTTGTCCTGACTGCAAGACAGTTGAATCCTGACATTTATATCCTAGCCAGGGCCAGCAACCCAGATGTGAGGAATAAATTATTGATTGCCGGGGCAAATCTTGTGGAATCTCCTTATGATACAGGTGCCATATCCATGGGATTAAAACTTTTAAGGCCAAGCGTCAGCAGTTTTCTTGATATTGCACTTTCAAGAAAAAGCGAGGCCATTCAAATCGAAGAACTTTTTGTTCCCAAAAGTTCCCAATATACCCATATCGCCCTGAAAGACTCCAAAATCAGGCAGGATTTTAACCTTATTATCATTGCTATAAAAAAAGCATCCGGGGAGATGCTTTTTAATCCTCACTTTGAAACATTGATTGAACCACAGGATACGGTCATTGTCATGGGAAAGACTGCAGACTTAAGAAAATTTTCTAACGCCATCAACCCGGAAGGGGCCTGAAATCTGATTCACAATTGTCTTGATTTTGCCCCTGTACCGGGTAGGTCATATTTTATAGATCACCCGTTGATCCGTAATGATGATATCCACGGTATATTTCCTTGATTCCATCTGAATCTGATCCACGATCTGTTCTTCATAGGCAAGGGCTACCTTTCTGCATGTCTCAGGCAGGCGGGTAATAAGCTTGTTGTAAAAATTGTTCCCCAACCCTACCCGGCCGCCCTTATCATCAAAGGCAAGCCCGGGAATAATTGCAATATTAATTTCATCCAAAGATATTTTTTTACATCTTTCAATATCCGGTTCTAGAATATCATTGGCATTCCTGATGAGATCTTTTCCATAGCTGCTGATCTTATAGAGATTGATTGCATTTTTTGCATCTGTGAAAACCGGCAGTACAATTCCTTTTTCAATCTGAAGTGCTTTTTTAATAATTCCTTCAGTGGGAATTTCATTGCTTACAGGAGTATATAAAAAGGCGAGGTGAGCCTCCATAAAATTTGCAAATTCAAACAGCCGATGCTCAATCTTTCCATATTTGATAGAAAGTTCTTCTTTTGTAAGGTTTTTCAGTCGCTCAGCCACAACCGCCAGATTATTATTTTTTACATTCTTCATATCATCCATAACTTTCGTTCCTCTGATCACAAAAAAAGTTTCCCCAAATATTATACACATGTCTCAAATTGTCAACCTGCAATAATCATTGACTGTTTACACCCTGCATGCTATCAGGGTAAGATCGTTGGAGAATCTTACGGATGTTGTAATCTGCTAACTTTTATGAGGAAAAATTAAGGAAAAATGCTGGATTTAAAATTTATTAACACCCATCTGGAAGCTGTTAAAAACGGCATGAATAAAAGAAGAGCCAAGATAGACTTTTCCCTTTTGTCGGATAATGATGAAAAAAGAAAATCATTGCTTTTAAACATAGAAGAATTAAGGCATACACGGAATACGGTTTCAGATGAGATTGCAAAATTAAAAAAATCAGGGGAAGATGCAAACCCTCTCATCCAAAAAATGAAAGATGTGTCAGATACCATTAAAACACTTGATAAAGATCTTGCTATCGTAGAAACTGGTATCCAGAACTTTCTCATCTCATTACCAAATATTCCCCATGATGATGTGCCTGTCGGCAAAGATGAAACGGACAACCAACTTGTAAAAACATATGGAGACCCAAGAAAATTCGATTTTGAAATCAAACCCCACTGGGAAATCGGTGAAAATTTAGGCATTCTTGATCTGACAAGAGCCAGCAAGCTTGCCGGGGCAAGATTCCCGCTTTATTTCGGAAACGGAGCAAGGCTTGAAAGGGCATTGATCAATTTCATGCTGGATATCCATGTTTCGCAGCATGGGTACAAGGAGACACTTCCACCTTTTATTGTGAACAGGGCAACCATGACGGGTACCGGGCAATTGCCCAAATTTGGCGAAGAGCTTTTTAAACTCGAGGGATGGGATTATTTTCTTATCCCGACATCTGAGGTTCCCATGACCAATATTTATGCCAATGAGATTATCGACGAATCGCTGCTTCCCTGCAAATTCACGGCCTATACGCCCTGCTTCAGATCCGAGGCCGGGTCTTATGGAAAAGATACAAAGGGCCTGATCCGACAACACCAGTTTAATAAAGTGGAACTTGTCAAATTAACAACGCCCGAATCTTCGTTTGAAGAACTGGAATCCCTGCTTGCAAATGCCGAAAAAATCCTTCAGCTTCTTGAACTCCCCTATCAGGTCCTTTCTCTTTGTACCGGTGATCTTGGTTTTTCTGCTGCCAAAACCTATGATATTGAAGTCTGGATGCCCAGCCAGGATAAATACAGGGAAATCTCTTCCTGCAGTAATTGTCTTGATTTCCAAGCTAGACGGGCCGGTATCCGGTTTAAAAGGAAAGGCGGGAAAAAACCGGAATACGTCCATACCTTAAACGGGTCAGGGCTTGCAGTCGGCAGAACATTTGCCGCCATACTGGAAAATTATCAGAATCCTGACGGTTCTGTGATGATCCCTGAAATATTAATTCCGTATATGGGAGGTCAAAAGATTATTCGCCATGATGCCTGATTATTTTCCCGAAGATATTAAGCGTTATATCATACCAGAGGCAAAAGGAGAATTGTATTACCAGTGCCTTGGATGCTCTGCCCAATACCCCATTGATAAACTTTTGTATGTATGCCCTGCATGTCAGGAAGTTCTGTTGATTCATGACCGCAAGAAAGACTCTTTGAAAAATATCCCAGGCCCTGTCTGGCAGAAAATATTTGATTTCCGGAAGATGCTCAAAATTCCAGCTCTTAAAGGGATTTACCGATATCATGAATTTATTGGCTCCTGTATCCCTTTGGACTCCATCATCTATCTTGGAGAAGGCCATACTCCTGTTGTGGAAGCCAACCAGCAACTCAAAGAAAAAATCGGTCTCTCTTTTTTTTACAAGAATGACGGACAAAACCCCAGCGCCTCCTTTAAAGACCGCGGGATGGCCAGCGCATTGTCCAGTATAAAATACCTGATTGATCAAAAACTGATTTCCAACGTCATTGCCATTTGTGCGTCAACCGGGGATACATCGGCTTCGGCAGCCTTATACGCTTCTTATTTTGGCCCTCTGATCAAATCCGCAGTTCTTTTACCCCATAAAAAAGTTACATCCCAGCAATTATCACAACCTCTGGGGAGCGGGGCAAAAGTGTTTGAAATCCCCGGGGTCTTTGATGACTGTATGAAAATCGTAGAACACCTTTCATCCAGATATCCAGTGATCTTGTTGAATTCAAAAAATGCCTGGCGGATACTGGGCCAGGAATCCTATTCATACGAGATTGCCCAGGATTTTGACTGGAAAATGAAGGATAAAGCAATCGTTGTTCCTATTGGAAATGCCGGAAATATCTCTGCCGTGATGAATGGATTTATAAAATTTTTTGAAGCCGGTATCATTGATGCGCTACCCAAAATTATCGGTGTTCAGTCTGAGCATGCAGACCCTGTTTACCGATATTATCTTGAGCCTGATGAAACCAGGAGAAAATTTGTCCCTGTAAACACAAAGCCAAGTGTTGCCCAAGCCGCCATGATTGGAAATCCGGTATCAATGCCGCGTGTCATACAAATCTCAAAAAAATATAATGAAATTGCCGGAAGCCGGCATATTTTCTTTGTACAGGTTACTGAACAGGCCATTATGGATTGGCAGCTCCAGGCCAACCATAACGGTCATATTGCCTGTACCCAGGGAGGTGAATGTCTAGCAGGGCTTGCAAAAGCTTTTGAGCTAAAGATTGTTTCATCACACGAAATTGCCATTCTTGATGCCACTGCTCATGCTATTAAATTTTCAGGATTCCAAGACCTGTATTTTAACAATGCAATCCCGGAAGATTATAAAATCAGTTCCAACCCTGATTTCATAAATCTGCCGTCACTTGTTCTGCCCGAGGATAAGGATCTAATTCCATCTCAAGAGAAGCGTTTAAATGAAAAAGATTTTCAAGGCTTTGTAAAAGATATTTCTGACAAAATCGCAAAAAAATTGAAATTAGAAATATGTGAATAGTCTATGAAAAAGGACGCAAGGTTAAAAGCATTCATTTTTATCATTCTATCCATCTATACCTGTATTGCCGTCCCCCATCCTTCCCATTCCAAAACCAGTAGTGTAAAAACTTCCTATAAACGATATTCAATTATAAAATACAAAGGTGAAGATATCCTTTGTGAGCCTTATAAGGTTAACAAAAATGACTGGTTGTATAAAATCCTCAGGAAAAAAGGAGAAATTTCGGAAAAAGATTTTCCCCATTTCATAAGTATTTTTAAAGAAATAAACCCTGATATCAGTGATATTGATGCAATTCAACCTGGAACCAACATTTTAATACCACTGAAAAAAATTAATAAAGATGAATATAACCTCAGTACTCCTGATAATGTGGATGTCCCTGTGGTTAAGTTTTCAACCAGTGATAAAGATCCTGATCTTCAGCCCTTTCTGAAAAAACATATCGTACAGAATGGCGAAACCACAGATTCGACTTATGGCAAAGAAAAAAAGCAAGAGACCATAAACAATAGAATAGAGGCATATAAGCTTGCCAAGCTAAAACAATATTCATCCCTTATTGGTGGTGTCCTGTTAAGTCAGGGAAAAATATATTTTCCAGGAGATCAAAATTCAACCTGTTTCATTGATTTATCATCTGTTCCGGTCATTGAAACCAATAGTGGTGAAAAAATCATCATTACCTCCGATAATACCCTGAGCGATGAGCTTATAGAAAATATAAAATCCTACTGGAGAGATTTAAAGACCCAATCATTATCTGAGGTTCTTGAGAAAATAAAAGATAACGATAATGCTTCTGCCGGGGTGAATTCTACCATAAGAAATAAAAAAATGATCCAGTCTCTATTATTTCAGGCAGGATTCAACTATATCACAGATGCCAAAATTCCGTTCACTCTCAATCATATCAGCCTTGAAGCCACTTTTGGCAGAGTAACGAGAAAAGATTCAACTGATTTACTGATCAATTTCGGGAATGTTTATGGATCTGCACTGGAAGTCCTTGAAAAACAAAAATTTGAGATAATCACCATTGCGCCTGAACTTAAAGCGTCTGAAATGATAGGCCTTCTGTTTTCCAGTATAGGGTATTCAACATGGGAAAACCCTTCTTTTTCTACAGGAGAAACAGTTGACAAAATAACAGGCATCTATGCAGTTAGGGAAGAAGACAAATTATTTATTCCGATTGGAGCACCGAGTACTTCTGCAATAGCCTATCTGAAAAAAGAAAATATAAAAATTTTATCAATTGAATAATTGATACATCAATAAAAGCCCTAAAAATGAAAGAGGAGTTCTTAAAATGAAAGGATCGTGTTTCTCATTCATTATTTTCCTGATTTTCATATCATGTGCATCCCAAAACGTGAATCCGATTAATAAAAAAGAAATTGCCATTGCAACCCAGAGAGTGGGCGAAGGATTTTATAATGCCGGAAACTATACATCAGCATTACAAAACCTGCTGGAAGCGTACGAAACCATTCCTGATGACCCATATTTAAATAACAGCCTGGGGCTCGTTTACCTTGCTAAAAAAAGGTTTGATCTGGCTGAAGATCATTTTAAAAAAGCACTGGAGTTGAAAAAAGAATATTTCGATGCAAAAAACAATCTGGGTGCAGCATATCTGAAACAGGAGAAATGGTCTCAAGCGATTGAATGTTTTGAACATGTTTCCAGAAGCTTAGTCTATGGCTATCCCGAGATCCCTTATGCTAACCTAGGCTGGGCTTATTTCCACCAGAAAAAATATGAGAAAGCCGATTTTTATTTTAATAAATCCTTACAAATCAATCCAAAATTTTTAATTTCCATCCACGGCTTGGCTTCTATATACTTAGAAACCGGGTCTCATCTCCAGGCAATTGATTTTCTTAACCAGGAGTTGAAAAAAGAACCTAATGCCGCGATTCTTCATTCCGATATGGCAAAAGCATATGAAGGAATAAACGATCTTTCAAAAGCAAAAAAATCATGGTCAACCGTATTGAAACTTGTTCCGGAAACATCGCAGCTTGCTATGGAGGCCAAGAAGAAACTGAACGATTTAAATTAATCTGCTATTGTAGATTTGCTCCGTTTCTGCTCCAACTGAATAATTGAGGGTGTTAAAAAGATAAGGAGTTCATTTCTATTATCTGTACTACGATCAGTCTTAAAAAGCCTTCCTAAAATAGGAATTTCTGAAAGCCCGGGGGTTCCTGAATTGCTTTTATTGTCTGTTGTTTTTACAATACCACCGATAACAATGGTGTCATTGTCATTCACCAAAAGTTCCGTTTCAGCTTCATTGGTGGCAAGAGAGGGAACTCCATTGGTAACAGAATCAATATCATTTTTTGTTAAATAAACCGTCATTGAAATTCTTTTATCAGGAGTCACATGGGGAGTTACTTCCAACAGCAAATCAATATTTTTAAACTTGACTGAAGAACCTCCTGTTGTATCCCTTTCAAGATATGCAAATTCAAGACCTTGCTTGATTTTAGCTTTTTTATTATCAAGGGTGAGGATTCTTGGAGATGAAATGATTTTAGCGTCACCCTTTGTTTCAGACGCATTGATTTGAGCTTGCAGGTTTAAAAAATCAACCCCTAATACATTATAGAAATTAAAAGTACCTGTGTTAGCAGGTGCAGAAGTCGGATAATTCAGAGCAATGCTGAAATCTTTGTCAGTGGTCGTTGTAACGGTTCGAGGTTTCCCAAAACCTAAACCGAGTCCCAGTTCGCGAGAAAAATTCTTTGTAACTTCAACTACTTTTGCTTCAATCATGATCTGCGGCGTTACTCTATCAAGGCGATAAATAGTCTCTTTGGCTTGATCAATTTTAGCCTGGATATCAGTAATGATGATCATATTTGTTCGCTTATCAACACTGATTTTTCCTCTATCTTTTGTCAGAATTTGGTCAATATGGGGCTTTACATCTGTTTCTGCATCTGAATAGTTTATGGGGATATATTCTGTTACTAGGGGTTCAAGGCTTTCCTTATCATCCAGAGACTTCTTTCTTTCCGTAAAAGCCTCCTGTAGCAATTTTTCCTCCTTTTTGATAGTCTCAAGCGTGGCAATCCGAATTACATTTCCTTCAGTTTTCTGTCCGAGACTATTCATTTTCAAGACAAGATCCAATACCTGATCCCAGGGAACCGGGTCTTCAAGGGATAAAGTCACTTTCCCTTCTACATCTTTATCAATGGCAAAATTTATTCCGCCGACACTTCTTAAAATCCTGAATACATTTTTAATATCTGTCTCATAGAAATCCAGCTTGATTTTTTCACCTGTAAATTTTTTTTTCAGACCATATATCTCTTCTTCAATTGTTTTGCTTTTTTCTGCGAGTTCAGCCGGCTTTTCCTGAGGCTGCGGTTCATTCTTCTTAATATCTATGGTTTCGGCTTGAACGTTTCCGCTGACTGTTTTTTTTGCTTTTGCAAAAACCGGTGGTTCAATTAGTGTCGGCTCAAAATACATAAAAATCGTATTTTGATCTTGAACCACTCGATAAGGAACAAGATCTCTGATATTAATTTCGATCTTTGAATCTTTCCGTTTACCCGGAACCTGAACCGGCATTAAACTTTCAACCGCTGATTTAAAATACTGAGTGAGCAATGGGCGTTTATGATTTTCCGGTATAATCGTATTATAAAGATTCAGATATATTTTTTCCTTGCCGCCAAGGGTGATATCATATTTTATCGGGTGATTGGTTTCAACAACAATGTTGGATTTACCATCCTCCATTGAATTAAACTCAATATTCTTAAGTGTTGCCGTTTGCGCTGGAATTATAATCGTTTTATCCTTTTCCGGTGTATCAGCTGATTGCTTTTCCTTTATACCTAAAATAGACCCGGGTGTGCCTTTTTCTTTGATCTGACCTTTTTCAACGGGCTGGGCGAGTAAAAATTTCAAAATCTTGTCGGTTTCCGTAACTTTATAATCAAGATCCTTTGTTAACAGAATTTCAATTTTGGCGATTGTCATCTCCTTATCGGCATAGTTCACAGACACATTACTGATATATTTATTTTCTTTTACGTCTGTTTTAAAATCAGGGGAAATTTTGGTTTCCGGAAAATAGATGGCAATTCCAAAAGGAAAGGACTGCTTTATTGATGTATAGACAAGTTTCTGATTTCCTGTAATGCTGATATCAATACCCTGTTCCATTATATCAACATTAACGGAATTTATCTGCCTGTCCTTTTCAGCTTTGATTTTTGCTTCTGTTATTTGAGATTTCACCTGATCCTGTTCGGCTGTTTTTTTATTTTCAGCTTCCTGAATAACACACCCTGCAGTTAAAAATATAACTAAAATCAAACTGACTATATTTATCATCAGAATGTTAAATCTTTTTGTCAGGGGGAAAAACATATCACTCCTCATCATTTTTATGAAGTTTTATTTCCTGAATTTGTTCTTTGAGCTTGCCTCTAAAATCTTTAACAAGCTCTGTAACCATAATACTGCTATCGTTAATTTCTGAAACCTTACCTTGATTTCTGCCAATATATGTCCCAATTATGACTTCATATCCTTTACCGGTAGCCTCCTCAACCATTGCAATCTTTTTATTTTCCATGGTGACTATTGCAACCAAACGGATTTGCCCTAACTCTATTTTTTCAAGCGGTGTCAGAATTCTTTGAGGGTTATCATCAATTGCGGATTGAGGCTCTTCAACTTTTTCCTGGATAAGCGGCAAAAACGGATCAACCCTCCCCTGGCTATCATAGTATTCCGCCTTTTCATCACTCTTTATGGGTTCCTGAGTCTGAATATTATTTTTAGCTTCAGACATTGGCCCCATCTCTTGCTCTTGAATTTCATTTTTTTTATCTACAGGAGCTGTTCGATTCTGAGTAACAGGAAGGGGGATTTTCCCTGAAACAACCTCAGGGGCTGAAGGTTTGTTAATACTTGTCTGATCATTACAAGCGTTTAAAAATAATATCAGATAGGTTGAGGCGGCTAATATTATTATTTTATACATTATTCCCAAATCTTTTTATTTATCCCTTTTTCTTTTGACTATTTTTCTGATCTTGCCCCTGCAACGCCTGTTTTTCAACAAACATATAGGTTACTGCTCTACAGCTCATTTCTAAAGATTGCCCGTTCTGCTTGATTTTTACATCTACATCATCAATAGTCACTATTCTGTTAAGATGAAGGACCTGAAAGAAAAAATCTGCAATTTGGTGATAGCTTCCTTCCACCTTAATGGATACAGGGATTTCGTTATAAAATTGCTTGCTGATTTCATTTTCAGGTTGAAACAGGTGAAAGGACAGACCGGCATTACTTCCCGCTCTGGATACCCCCGTCAACAGAGAAGGAATCTCTCGTTTATCAGGGAGCGCTTTCATAGCCTCATGAAATGCTTCAAGAGTCTCTGACATTTTTTTTTCATAGATATTTATTTCTTCTGCTCTTTTTTTATAGGTTACGAGCGTTTCCCTCTGGGTATTTAAAGTCGTCTGCGCCTTGGTATACTCATCTTGCCGCGGCATAATGAAGAAATAATAATACACGCCGCCGATGATGGAAAATGTCACGATACAAATCAGAAACCGCTGAACTTTTGAAAATAATCCTATTTTCTCTATCTCAACAGCAATTTTCTGTTTGAATCCTTCAATTTTATTTTTCAGGTCACTCATTTTTTGCCTTGTTTGAGATCTTCTTTCTTTACCACATCCTGGCTTTTCTGGGTCTGACACAATAATTCAAATGATTTTAACATCACATCATCTTTAAATATCTTCATTTTTGCTGTTTTTAAATCAACTTTACTAAAAAGCATTGATTTTTCAAGTTTTTCCATAAACTCAGCAATGGTCGGATTATCAAAGGCAATCCCCTTAATGGTAAGCCCTGCAGTATCCGTTTTGAAACTTTCAAGCCACATTCTTTCCGGAATAACAAGATCAGGCATACTTTTGAACAGGATAAAATGTTTTTCTTTCTCTTTTTTTAAGGAAAAAACGATTTCAAGTTTTTCATCAAGCACTTTCAGATTATTCTTAATTTGGGTTACCCTGTCAGCCTTTTCCTTATATATCGATATCTGTTGATTGACTTGTTCAGTTTGGTTTTTAACTAGCATGATTTGTTTATCAAGGAGTTGGACATACCAGAACATAAAAACCAAGCTTAAAAGAATCAGAAGGAAAAAAATAGAGATCTGCCGCCTGATATTTTCCTTTTTTCTGGCAATTCTAAAAGGTAAAAGATTGATCTTTATCATTTATCATCTATTCTTCGTAATGCTAACCCAATGGCTATAGGGGCCTGAGGGGCAGCCTTGGTTATAAAAGAGTTTGAAAATTTCTTTTCATTTACGATTAACCCTTCAAATGGATTAATAATTGAAACATCTGCCTCTAACTCTGAAAGAATACAATCCTTGAATCCTTCAACAAAAACACCACCACCGCTTAATACAATTTTTTCAACCTTTCCACTATTAGTACTGGACTGAAAGGCATTTACCACTTCAAAAATTTCAGAGCACCATAACTGAGCCACTTTTAAACAAACAGACCGGATCATATCCTTCCTACCGACATCTTTTTTTTCTCCGTTCAACACTTGCTCTGCTTCCTCAATGCTTATCCCGGCCTGATTAGAGATTTCCTCCAGAAGCTGGTTGGTTCCGGACATATTATCTCTCACCATCAAAGATGTATTGGCCTTAAGAATATTCAAAGACATTTTGGATGCCCCGACATCAACCAATAGTGTTATCTGTTCAGTATTTTGATAAGGAAGAATTTCATAGGCATTCTGTAAAGCAAAGGTATCCACATCAATTATTTTTGGATCCAATCCGGCCAACTGTATTAGTTCAATGTATTCAGCAACCAAATCCTTTTTCACTGCAACCAGTAATACATTGAGTTGTTCCGGAGAGAATTCGTTCTCCCCGATAACTTGGTAATCAATGTTAACGTCATCAATATCATAAGGGATATATTGTTCTGCCTCAGAATATATCGTATCATGCAGCTCTTTTCCGGGACGGGTTGTTGTATTAATTGTTTTTATGACAACAGAGTGGCCTCCTGTAGAAATTGCTACATTTTTTTCGTGAATTTTCTGGGATTTGAAAAGTGATTTGATATCATTTGCCAGGCTTTGCATGTCTGCAATCCTTCCTTCAACAATAGAACCCGGTTTTATTCTGGACATACCGAATTTATTCAGGACATGTCCCTGACCGGTAGATTTCAGTTCAGCAACTTTGATGAAGGAAGAACCTATATCCAAACCTACAAGATGATCTTTTTTTCGAAACATCATGTGCCTTCATAACAATAAAAATCAATAATGCTACTGATGCAGACAGCAAACATTTTTTGTATTGATATTTTAGTTCAATTTACTATATATATTCTATGGTATAGGTCTAATGTCAAGCATTATCATAATTTATCGGCTATTTATTAGAGGAATCCGATAAATCCATCAAACCAATAAATTGAAATGTAGAATAAATGTCACAAAAAAAAGATAACATGCAAGGAGTAAAGCCTTTCCGTCTGGTCAAATTTTTTACATTCTCCTCTCTTGTGATAATGTTCACAGCCACCATCGTCATCTCCACGCTCAATGCACACTGGGTTCGCAATATCCTTCTTGAAAAAAGTGAAGAATATGCATCCCTTCTAGTTGAAAACCTGAATCACCAAATCATTTCTAGATTCATGCTTCCTGCATTAGTACAATATGGCGAGATCAGATTACGGGAAAAAGAACAGCGTATTCTGATGGATAAAGTAGTCCGGTCAACCCTGCACAGTTTCAATGTGGAGATGGTCACCATTTATGATGAGAATAATATCATATCTTACAGTTTTGATACTTCAAAAATAGGACAAAAAAATGCCGGGGGTTTTAATTATGAGAAAGCAATGAACAAAGAAGCCACATCAAGACTGACGCAACAAGGCAGTTTTCTTGAGCTGATGCTCCGGTTTCCCCAGGAAACCAAAATCATCACATTTTCTCCCTTGAGCTATGCAGGGAACGTACTTGGTGTTGTCGAGATTGTTCGTGATGTTTCCGATGATTATAGAAAAGTATTTAAACTTCAGAGGCTTATTATCGGCTCTTGTTTTATTGTCATGGGGATACTATTCATCGTACTTCGATTTGTGGTGAAGCATGGGGAAAAAATTATCGAGAGAAGGGCGGATGAGCGACTCAAGCTCGAAGAAAAACTTCGCCAGACTGAGCATTTATCAGCAATCGGTGAAATGACTGCAGGGGTATCTCATGAGATTCGAAATCCACTTGGGATTATTAAAAGCAGTGCTCAATTATTAAAGAAAAAAATGGAAAAGGTCGATGCTCAATCCACTATCCCGGATATCATTATTGAAGAATCTGCCAGGCTTGATAATATTATTACTGATTTCCTGAATTTTGCCAGACCCAGAACACCGGATTTCCATCCATGCGGGATACAAAACATTATTGAAAAAAATATTTCCTATCTCAGACCTCAGATAGAAGACAAGAACTTTAAAATTATTAATGAAATATCAGACCCGCTGCCTGAAATATTGGCTGACAGTGCCATGCTTTACCAGGCTTTTTTAAATATCCTGATCAATGCATTCCAGTCTTTGAAAGAAAATGGTGTTATTATAATAAGAATGAAGCAAGCCTCCGGGTATATTGTAATTAATTTTATTGATAATGGAGACGGCATTCCGGAAGATGCCTTAAAAAGGATATGGACACCATTTTTTACAACAAAGGATACCGGCACAGGGTTAGGACTTGGTATTGTCAAAAATATTATTGAGGCTCACAATGGTATGATTACCATCACCAATGAGCCGGCACAAGGCGCAAATGTTGAAATCAGATTACCGGCTTAGGAGATAAGCAAAATGGAAACCATACTGATTGTTGATGATGAAAAAAACTATCCCATGATTATAAGCGAGCTTTTGCAGGAAGAAGGTTACTCTTCCTTAACAGCTTCTGGAGGGATGGAAGCATTGGATATTTTAAACAATGAAATCATTGACCTTGTTTTAACAGATGTAAAAATGCCGGGAATCAGCGGGATTCAGTTACTTGAAAAAATTAAAGAAATAAACCCCGATCTTCCGGTAATTATCATGACGGCTTACGGCAGTGTGGAAAAAGCTGTTGAAGCAATGCACAAGGGTGCATACACATTTATCCTCAAACCTTTTGAAAACCAGGCACTGATCGCCCATATAGCCAAGGCCATTTCTGTTTACAGGATTGTTCAGGAAAACAGCATGCTGAGGGAAGCCGTCATCTCCAGGTTCAGCTTTGATAATATCATTGGGAAAAGCAAACCCATGCAGGAGATCTATGAAACAATTAAAAAAGTTGCACCATCAAATGCCAACGTGCTGATTGAGGGTGAAAGTGGTACGGGAAAAGAACTGGTGGCAAAATCGATTCATTATAACAGCCTGAGAAAAGGCAACCCCATGGTTGTCGTAAACTGTGCGGCATTTGCAGAAACCCTGCTTGAAAATGAATTGTTCGGCCACGAAAAAGGTGCGTTTACCGGGGCAAACACCCTGAAAAAAGGACGGTTTGAAATCTCAGACAAAGGCACCCTCTTTCTGGATGAAATTGGCGAACTGCCTATCTCCCTGCAAGTCAAGCTACTAAGGGTTCTCCAGGAAAAAACCATTGAACGGGTTGGCGGAACAGAATCCATTTCGGTGGACTTTCGCCTGATTGCAGCTACTAATAGAAATCTTGAAGATGAGGTCAAGAATGGAAATTTCAGAGAAGACCTTTTTTACAGGCTTAATGTTGTCAAACTGAAACTCCCTCCCTTGAAAGAGCGATCCGACGATATACCATTATTGATCAGACATTTTATTGATAAATATACCCAAGGACCACAATCTGTAGGTAAAGTATCCGGGATTTCTCCTGAAGCCGTCAGAATTTTATGTGACTACAAATGGAAGGGTAATGTCAGGGAGCTTGAAAATGTGATAGAACGCTCAGTCATTTTTTGTAATGGTAATACTATAACCCCGGCCGATCTTCCGGCACAGCTCAGAAATAACCCTCCGGTTATTCTCGACGTTGACGGAATTCCCGAAGGGGCAGGACTGGCAGAAACCCTTGTTGCCGTTGAAAAACGAATGATACAAAAAGCCATGAAGCTTTCCGGTAACGTACAAACAAAAGCTGCTGAACTTCTGGGAATCGGAAAAAGCGGGTTGAACCAGAAACTGAAAAAATTCAATCTCGATAAATAATATACTGGTTTAATATTAGTTCAAATCTGTAAACTATTCTTTGATCCCTTGGTAGATGCCGTATTTACGATGATGGCATGGACGGTTTTGTGATTCTTGATAAAAGATGAGTTTAAAATCTTGAACCTGTTTATGATTTAACTCTTAAAATCACTCATTATCAAACCAAAGCTTTAATTATTTTTACTGAATAATCAATTAGTTAAAAATTTGGCAGATTTCATATAAATTATTATGCCGATATCGTGGCATCTGGCAGGAATTTTGCTTTGTTAATCATTAACTAACATGGTGTTAGTTATTTCATCTTTTTTCCTTTTCTTAAAAAGGCTGCTTCTGCAAATCGCAAAGCAGCCTTTTTAAGTTTTATCAATTCATTTCCTGAATCTTTCCTTTTGCAATTGAGATGTACATAGAATCCTCATGGCCAGTCACAATTTTCTCATACATCTTTTTACTTTCACCCATATTCCCTGAAGCTTCATTCAGCATTGCCAGTGAAAATCTGGCCTCATCCTTTAATAAATCCGTTTTACCTTTTTCGATCTTAAGGAAATAGTCTTTTGCCTCATCATACTCTTTTCTGGCAATACATACATGACCCAGTGAAGCAAGAAGAAAATTTTTAATCAGCTCATCATTTTCAAATAGTTGCAGGGATTCTTTATAGTATTCATAACTTTGATCAAATCTTGAAGCCTCATAACAAATTTTCGCATATTGAACCTTGGCAAGCCTGCCTGCATTGGTATTGGCATATTCCGTAAAAATCATTTTAAAATCCGCTTCAGTTTCCAGAAACCCTTTTTCAGAATCATTTGTCTTTGCATATTTTTTTAATGCCTCGGTCACCAGAATATCAGCAGTGTTTTCAGCTTTCTGGAAACTGTACATAATACCTGAAAAAACAAGGCCCACCAGGACAACTGCACCTATTATCAGAATCAATTGCTTTTTAAATTCTTTTACATAAGCCATCACCTTTAATACATTTTCCTGAAAAGGATCCAATTGCTCCAGTTCTTTTTTCCGCTCTCTTGAGATTTTATCTGCCATTGTCTTTTCCGCCTTAAAAAATTATATTGATTATTCGATTTACCACACAAGTGTATTATGAATCCAGCCGACATCGCCATCGGCATGTTGAATTTTAATCCAATTTACTTTTTTTTCCAGAACCTTGAAGGGGACCCCTTTATCCACCGTAAACAGTATGTTGCTCTTTACATCGGGTTTAGACCGGACATTGGATTTATCTTTAATCGTAATCACACTGTCAACTTTACCCAAGAGTGAATTATGAAGCCAGGCCACATCATTTTCATAATCTTTGACTTTATACCAGTTCCCTTTTTTTTCAATCACAATGAAAGGATGATATTGTTCAACCTGCCATAAAACGCTATCCTCCGTTCCAGGCCCTGACCGCATATTCGCAATACCGGCAACTACAGAAAGCCTCTCCTCTGCCCAAGCAGGACTCGGCAATAAGAATATTGAAAAGACAGCACCAATTATCAGTCTTTTATAAACAGCCATTTTGAAATGCTTCATAAAAGTCTCCCTGAGCCTTCCATATTTTAACCTGAACCCAACATCATTCCTGCCCGATATACCAGAAATGACATGCTCCATGCAACCATTGTCGTATAAATCAGATTAAATCCAGCCCATATAGCAGAGGCTTCTCTGTAAATGGTTATAACAGTCGCAAAGCAAGGCACATACAATAAAACAAAAACCATTATCGAAAGAGCGGAAAGAGCGGTCATCCCTGATTTTTTCAGGGCTTTTTCAAGCGCCTCCCCACCTTGGTTGCCGACACCATATAGTACACCCAGGGTACTAACCACAACTTCTTTGGCAACAAAGCCGGAGACAAGGGCAACGCTTGGCTGCCACCCAATACCAATGGGTAAGAAAAACGGTTCCAATGCCTTTCCCATTCTACCGATATATGACTTTGCAATCCGCTCCTGTTCCTGCTTATGATTAATTTCTGTTAAAATTAATGACAATTGGAGGGTTAATGAACCAACCTCCTGGGTGCCTGCCGATGATATCTTTTCGGCATATTCGGATTTTACAGAACGAATCTTCGTATCATAATCCTCTGAATAGGATATTTGTTTTGGAAAATTTGAAAGCACCCAGATAATAATAGAACCGACAAGGATAACACCGCCCATTTTTTTTAAAAACATTTTACCCCTATCCCACATGTGAATCATAAGGCTCTTGAACATGGGGATTCGATAAGGAGGCAGCTCCATTATAAAAGGTGCTTCTTCCCCTTTGAACAAAACGCTCCTTAATAACCTGCCGGACAGGATAGCAATGATAATCCCTGAAAAATATAAACCAAATATCACCGTGCCTGCTTTATCCGAAAAAAAACTCCCTGCCAACACAATATAAACAGGAAGCCTTGCTGAACAGGACATAAAAGGTGTCATGAGAATGGTCAGAATTCGGTCCTTCTTGCTCTCCAGTGTTCGGGTGGCCATAATGGCAGGAACGTTGCAACCAAAGCCCATCAACATCGGGATAAAGGATTTGCCATGGAGCCCGGCAGTGTGCATTACTCTGTCCATTAAAAAAGCAGCTCTTGCCATATAGCCCGTATCTTCAAAAAGGGCGATACAGAAAAACAGGATAAGAATATTGGGAAGAAAAACAATAACACTTCCAATCCCTGCGGTCACCCCATTTATAAGGAGATCTTTTAACATTGATGGTGGGAGGTTTTTTTCAAGGTTCAAAGACAAAAATGAAACTGCGCTTTCAATCCATCCCATGGGGTATGCGCCAAGTGAAAAGGTCAATTGAAACATGACCCAGATAAAAAAAATAAATACCGGTATCCCAAAGAGCCTGTCTGTCAGCACAAGATCAATATTTCTCGACATATCGATCCGCTTGCTGGCCAGATTGGTTACGGTTTCTTTTACAATCCCGGCAATAACCCCATACCGGTCATCAGTCAATACCATCTCAAAATCATCCTCAAACAGATCTTGAATTCTTTTCCGGCATTCACGGGCAGCCTGAAATATCTTTTCCTCAGATGAGGATGACATGCTCTGAAGTTTTGCTTTAATAACCTTATCATCTTCAAGAATTTTTATTGCATTCCAACGTGATAATCCTTCCATGTTGACGCCTGACTCAACCAATTGGTTTTCAACACTTGAAATACAGGTTTCTATCGTATGACTGTATCTGATGGGGCGGCTTTCTTTCCCTTTATTAAATCGTTTTATTTCATCAATGGCCGTCTCTATGAGATGATCCATTCCTTTGTTTTTATTGCCGATGGTAAAAACAACAGGTAATCCCATCAATTGGGACAGCTTTTTCTCATTGATCTGAATCCCTTTTGCTTCTGCCACATCAGCCATATTTAATACAAAGATGACAGGTCTTCCCAGCTCAAGGATTTGAATGGCTAAAAAAAGGCTTCGTTCAAGGTTAGAGGCGTCAATGATATTGACAACCATATCCGGGCGTTCATTGATGACAAAATCTCTTGCTGTAATTTCTTCAATTGAAAAGGGGGTCAGGCTGTAGGTTCCGGGAAGGTCAACAATTGTCAGGTCATAATCCTTAAACTTAAGCTTTCCTTCTTTTTTCTCAACTGTCACCCCAGGCCAGTTCCCCACCTTCTGACGGGCACCGGTCAGATTATTAAATATGGTTGTTTTACCGCAATTGGGATTTCCGGCAAGGGCAAGAGTGATCTTTTTATTCATTTTTTCTATTTTTAAACCCTATTTTCTCTACAAGGATGTTTGCAGCCTCCTCGACCCGCAGCGACATGTGATATCCTTTAACAACGATTTCAATCGGATCTTTTAACGGTGCATATTTTTCCACATAAATCGCAGTGCCCCTGTTGATTCCCATTTCAAGCAAGCGCCGTCTCAGCACACCTTCTCCCGCGACCTTCCGGACAATGCCTTCCTGGCCTGATTTCATTCGGCTGAGCAGCAAGGTCTCCTGTGGTGGCTCACCGAAATCCTTGTTACCTTCAATGTCCCGGTCCTGTTCTACTGACTGATTAAAAAGCTGAACCATAACCTTCTCAGCCATGCCTTTACCGAGAACCATCCGGTTATCACCATTTGCAATAACCACTTGGCCACCAAAGCCGGTAGATACAATTTCAATCAGATCTCCTATTTTCAAACCCATTGACGATATTCGAAGTTGCATATTTTTACCGGCTTCAAGTTCTTTTACAATGAGCTTTTCACCTTTTTTCGCCTTATGAAGCGGAACAAGCGGGCTTCGGTCCTTCAGGCAATTGGAACAAATGCCATAGATCTCCATTTTATGCTGAAGCATATGGAATCCATAGGCTTCAGCAACTATCAGTTGTTGTTTTTCGAGGGCTTCATCCTTGAATTCCAGAATCATACCGCATTTTGTACAAACCATGTGGTCGTGGTGTAATCCGAGATGCCTGTGTTCGTATTGGGTTTCCTTATCTTCAAACTCTATTTTAGTTGCAAACCCGAACTTGTATAAAAGTTCCATACTGCTGAGTACAAATCCTTTTTCAAGATGGGCTTTATCCTCTTCAAGCTGTGCAACCAGATCATTGATGGTGACATGATGTTCAAGTTTTAAGAAAGCTTCAAGAACCAGGAGTCTGGAATCAAAACGGTCAATTCCCTGCTGTTGGAACAATCTTTTAAACTGCTTTTTTTCATGCTCGTGTGTGTCGATCATACCCTCTTTTCCTTAAAATAACAGTGTAAGATATTATAGCAGCCGACTTATGTCAAGAAAATGGAAATCCAAAATTTATGGCTAATTTTAGCAGATACCAACTAAAGAGCAAAACTATCTTGACAATATATTTGTTCCTCGGTTAGTAATCAGCATGTTTATCATAACCCTTATCAAACGCACATTATAATGGATGAGCCACTTTCCCGATATCTTGTTAAAAACCTGGCCATAAAAGACCGTGTAATTCAAAACAGAATTATCCTGGCACCCATGGCAGGACTTGGGCATATAGCCTTAAGACACCTTATCTCTGAATTCGGGGGGTTTGGGCTCCTTTTTACCGGGATGTGCAATGCCAAAGCCATTCCCAATGAAAATCCCAAAACATCATCGGTTTTCAAATGGCGGAAAGAAGAACTCGGATACCTTGTCTGCCAGATTTTTGGCTCTGACCCGGAAAGCATGGCGGCCGCTGCTGTACGTATTGAACAAGAAGGTTTTTTTGGTGTCGACCTGAATTTTGGTTGCTCTGTTGCTGCAATCTGCAAAAAAGGATGTGGTGCAGCACTTTTAAAAAATCCCGATCTTTCATCCAGAATTGTAAAGTCTGTTAGAAATGCCGTATCCATTCCGGTTTTTGTGAAATTCAGAACAGGCTGGAAAAATGATCCTTTGTTTGTCGCGGATATGGCCGGACGGTTTGAAGAAGCCGGGGCTGATGCGCTCACCTTTCATCCGAGGGTAGCGCCGGACAGGAGGACCCGCCCTCCCCAATGGGATATGATACGGATTGTTCAGGAAGCCGTCGCTATCCCTGTGTTCGGCAATGGGAATCTTTTTGAAGAAAAAGATGGAATTCAAATGTTCAGGCAGACATCCTGTCAGGGCCTTTCTATCGGCAGAATGGCCGTTGCAAGACCCTGGCTGTTTGCCCAGTGGGCAAACAAATTCATGCCCGGCAATGATATTTATTATAAAACAGCCTTAAGGTTTTCAGAAATTCTTTCAGATCACTTTGATGATCTCTTTTCCGTCAGGCTTTTTAAAAAATATGCCCCCTATTTCTGTGCCAATTTCAAATTCGGCCATCAATTCCTAAAAAAACTTGTTTGTGCAGAAACCATGACTGATATCAGAAACAACCTTATATCCATCTTTGAATCCAACCCGGAAACCCTCCCAAGGCCAAACATTAATTTATTCTTATAAAATGGAATATATTAGATATAAATTTATACTTTGATATAAAATTTAGAATTTTATTCTTGACTTATATGTTATTTTAGATGATTATTCATTAGGTTAATATTCTATTGGAGATCATCATGAGCCTTGCATCCCATATATTGAAAAAAATAGCAGAAACCCATGGAACCCCGACCTATGTATACGATATAGACCGGATCAAAGAAAGGTATCAATATTTCCAGGCGGCCTTTCCATGGCCCGGACTGACTATCTGTTATGCCATGAAGGCCAATTACAACCCTAATATTTTAAGAACCCTGCGTTCCCTTGGGGCTTTCATTGATGCTGTGAGTCCAGGGGATTTATATATGGCCATGGCATGCGGGTTTAAGGCTTCCCGGATCATATACACAGCCAATAATATGAAAGATTGTGAAGTCGATGAAATTATGAAAACAGGGGTTCTGATGAATATCGGATCTTTGTCCCGGCTTGAAAAATATGCTGCGAAATACCCGGGCACAAGGCTATGCCTCCGATTCAATCCGGATGTTGTGGATGGTGAACACGACAAAATCAAAACCGGCGGAGATCTGACAAAATTCGGCATTCTTCTGGAAGATGTGGACAAGGTTCTCAGGGTTGCCAGAGATCACAAACTCAAAATTGTCGGGCTTCATGAGCATACAGGCTCAGGACTGATCAAACCGGATTCCATATTAAATTCAATGAAAAACATCATGTCTGTTGCCACACAGAATAATTTTCCTAACCTTGAATTTTTGGATTTTGGCGGCGGGTTTAAAGTGCCCTATGGACCTGATGAAACAGAAATAGATTATAAACTCGTGGGCCAAGATATCGTCGCATTATTTTCCAGTTTCTGTGATAGTTATGGGAAAAAACTCGGCCTTTATTTTGAACCTGGAAAATTTCTTACTGCAAAGGCAGGATGTCTTCTGGTTGAAGTCAATACCATTAAAACCAACCGTAAAAAAACAATCTGTGGAACTGATTCAGGATTTCCCCAACTGATTCGCCCCATGTTTTACGATGCTTACCACCATATTGAAAATATCAGTAATCCGGAAAGTGACAAAATAGAATATGATATCTGCGGGAATATCTGTGAAACAGGTGACCTGTTTGCAAAAAACAGACTTATCAGCCGGATCAGGGAAAAAGATCTACTTTCCATCAATGATGCCGGGGCTTATTGCTATGCCATGGGCGGCGTTTACAACCTTCGTCCCATGCCGGCAGAGGTTGTGGTTGAAAACGGCCGGATAATGCTTTCCAGAAGAAGAAAGACATCAGAAGACCTGATTCTTTCAATCCTTGAAGAAAGCATCGGCATTCACCCCGGCCAGCTCAACAAGCATTCAAATGAAGCTTGTTATCAAACCTTAGTGGGTGCCTGATCATGGATTTGTCACACTTCAAATGCCTCAAATGCGGTGCCTGCTGCCGTCAGGAAGGGTATGTCCGGCTTGAAAAAAATGAAGCAGACATCATTGCAGGCTTTCTTTCAATGGATGTTCTCAATTTTATTGAAACCTTCACGATGCTTACAAAAGACAGGTCAGGCTTATCCCTAATAGAAAAAGAAAATGGTGACTGTATATTTCTGACTGATGCGGGCTGCCGCATTAATGCCGTTAAACCCCGCCAATGCCTTGAATTCCCTGTCAAATGGAAATTCAAGGATTTTGAAAATATCTGCGCCTGGGCTGCAACGGCACTAAAAAAAACAAAACGATTAAAGACCTAAAATGCTAAGCCCTTCTTCAAGTTCAAAATAGGGCTTCAAGTCATAGGTGTAACCCGGGACGCCAAAATAAATGGCCAGGCTTTCCCCGATGGCCTTTAACCCTTCTGCCAATCTGTTGTTGTCTAGTTCATAAAATGTTATGGAATTCATGCCGCCTGTCATACTGGAAGAGACATAAGGCCCTCTTTTGGTCAGAAATTCCGGCAGAGCAGGGGCTTTAAGATATCGTCTTGCAATCTCTTTTGTGCTTTCAGGGGGATAAGTAACATTTGAAATAATGACCATGGGCCTCTCCTTTTCAATCGTTTATTATGACAGGTGTCAACAAAATATTTTCATATATGGCCTTTGCTGTCAAACCTTTTTAGAAGCCGACACTGAATTTGAGCATTTTTACCACCCTGTATCCGGATTGTCTATGATAATTCAGATTTCCATTGGATATTACTATTTGACGAAGATCATAAGACTTCATACTATCAACGATGAAATAATTACAAAAGGAGTGCGCCATGGGAAAAAAAATACTCGATTGCAGAACGCTTCAATGTCCGGCACCGGTTCTGAAGACAAAACAATATCTGGAGCAAGAAGCAGCAGTTGAAATTAACGTTATTGTTGATAATGACGCAGCAGTTGAGAATGTCAGCCGGTTTCTAAACTTCCAGGGATTTAGCGTCTCTGTTGACTCTGATGGACACTCTTCAACGGTTGCAGGCCTTAGAGACCCTGAAAAAGCGAAAAAACTTGAAATAAGCCCGGGATCGATAACGTCCAGGGAAAACTCCGACCACCAGAAAATCCTTATAATGATTTCTTCCCAAAATATAGGGAAAGGAGATGATGAACTCGGACAAAAACTTATGATCAATTTTATTAAAACCTTGAAAGAGATGGGAAACGACCTCTGGAGAGTTGTTTTTGTCAATCATGGCGTAAAATTTGCTACAAAAGGATCAGCAATCCTTGATGAGCTTGTGGAATTGGAATCCGCCGGTGTCAATATCCTGGTTTGCGGCGCCTGCTTGACCCATCTTAAATTACTGGAAGAAAAAAAAGCCGGAGAAACAACCAATATGCTGGATATTGTAACATCCATGCAACTGGCTGATAAAATAATTAATTTGTGATTGTTATAATAACCTGGAGTCAGAATCTACACCCTGTAACCCTTGAATCCCTTGTCTTATTTATTTGTGACAAAAAAATCATCAATGATTTTCTGTTTTTTTAATTCCTGCCCATAGGCATCAGCGCTTTTTTTATCCACAAATTCAGAGACCCGGACAACAAACCATGTCTTGCCCCCGCCATCCACTTTTTTTACGGTTGCCTCAATGTCTTTTTTCTTCAGGTGATTCACATAGGTGTCGGCAAATTCTTTTTTCAGATATGCCGACACCTGAATTGTAAAGGGTTTAACTACCGGGGTGTCAATTTTTTCCTCCATTTTTTCATCAGGTGCGGGCTTAGGTTTAGGTTTAACCATATGGAACATTGTATTGATAATAAAAACCATAAGACAGATGGAAACAAAACCCAGGAATCCTGTTTTCAGATAAAATTTTATCCTTTCGTGATCTTTGATAAATTCATAAACCCGATGAATAGATAAAATCAAAAAGCTGAAAACAGAACCGACAAGGCGGGTTGCAAATTGAATCAAAAGCCCTGCTTTTTCAAAAACAGCCCATATATATCTTCCAGCCTCAATCTTCTTTGCCGCCTTTGTTTTTTTAACCGGTTTTATTTCAGACTGGTAATAAGGCTTTTGCTTTTCAAGGGTTTCACCAGGTCCGGATAGAGTGTCACCAGGAGTATCCGGATATACTTTCGATCGTGAAGGGGTTTTTTGCACCTGCCGATACAATTTTTTTAAAGTATAATCCCTCCTTCCGAGTTTCTGAAAAATTTCCGTTATCAATGCCGACAAAGTTTTATTGGCATAAGATGTCTCAGCAATAAGGGTCAATACTTCCTGTTCCATAGAGGTTATCATCCGCAATTTCTGCACTTGCCTGAGCCATCGTTCGGCTATATCTTCGTCGCCCGGATTCATCTTCAAATATGTGGCTGTAGCAAGACTGAAATTCTCATTCCCGGCTGATGTATTGAGTTTGAATCTTGCTACGGCAGCCGATATTTTCCGGGTTGTCTTTTTTGCCGAAAACACACCGGGAAGGAAAGTATCATATAGTCTTAAGGCCCTGTTATATTTTTTTTCCGCTTTATTGTTAATACCGGCCATTTCCCATGCCTGACCTTCTTTGATAAGATTTTGCACTGTATTTTTTGCAAGCCTATCCATCAAAAATCCAATCAA
Organism: Desulfobacterales bacterium RIFOXYA12_FULL_46_15; assembly: GCA_001799395.1. Taxonomy (GTDB): domain Bacteria; phylum Desulfobacterota; class Desulfobacteria; order Desulfobacterales; family Desulfobacteraceae; genus Desulfobacula. The sequence goes on from MGTJ01000044.1 coordinate 39,701, forward strand.
TAAAATGAATCCGCTAATCATGATCAACAAAACCCATAAGGGGTTAATTCCTGGGAAAAACCTTGTAAAACCAGGTATTAAATAAAACCCAAGCGGTATGGTCAAAAGGGAGGTAATCCAGAGGCGAACACCGATATTTCTTAATAGCCATATCATTGTTGTTTATCCCGGCATAATTGCTGTTCCGTCTTTAAAGGAACCATCATCCGTTCTCGGCCACCCGTGCTTTCTTCCGGGGCGCATCCTGTTACCGTATCCACAGCCTCAAAATGAACATTGTCGGGAATCGGGAAATCCCTCTCAGGATCTGAGTTCAAGGCATTTATCATAAAATCGGCCCATATGGGTGCAGCTCCTCTTCCTCCGGTAATGCCGACATTGTGGCTATCCAAAAGCTTTTTTTCCTTATCAAACCCGGTCCAGACAGAGGTACATAATGTGGGGGTAAACCCTGTAAACCAGGCATCATTGAAGCTGTCCGTAGTCCCGGTCTTCCCGGCGGCGGCCCGGTTAAAACCGAGCGCCCGGATGGATTTCCCGGAACCGATATCAATAACGGATTTCATCATATCCACCAGTTGGTATGTAATGGAAGGGTCCAGCACTCTTTTTTCCTGGACAATGTGCTCATAAAGAATCCTGCCGTATGCATCTTCAACACGCCAGAATAAAAAGGGCTCATGCATGACACCAAGAGTCGCAAAAACCGAATAGGCAGCGGCCATTTCATAAGGCGTAACATTGGAAGTCCCAAGGGCCACGGAATAGACCTCCTGCAGAGGGCTTTCAATACCGCATGTCCTTGCGGTCCTGATCACTGCATCAGGTCCGGCTTTTTCCACCATCTGGGCGGCTATTGTATTAACTGACTCGGTTAAGGCTTTCTTAAGAATCATTTGGCCGGTAAAGGTTTTGCTGAAATTCCGGGGCTCCCAAGCTGCAGCCCCTTTTACCGGGATAATAACCGGTTTGTCCGTCAGAACGGTAGCCGGATGGAATCCCAGGTCCTTTAATGCCGTATAATATAGAAAGGGTTTAAACCCGCTTCCAGGCTGCCTCCTGCTCTTTGTGGCCCGATTGAATTCACTCTCATAATAATCCCTTCCGCCGATCATGGCTTTTACCGCTCCAGACCCTGTATCAATGGCGACAAGGGCTCCCTGGGGATGATCGACACCATTATCGGTTATTCCCATCATACCGTCGAGGTTTTCAAGCCCTTTCTTCAGCGCCTGCTGAGCATAGGATTGGAGTTTTGTATCAATGGTTGCATAAACCCGGATCCCGCCATGATAGACAACATCTTCCCCATATTTTGATATCAGTTCGCTGATCATGGCATCCAGAAAATAACTTCCGGTTCTTGAATCAGACTGCTGACGGTGAAACACAGGCTTTGTCATCGCAGCCTCCCGGGCTTCGGTTTCAGAAATAAACCCGGCCTTGGTCATTCTGATTAAAACAATATCCCGCCGTTTGAGCGCAAGATCATAATGCCTGAAAGGGTTGTAATTTGTTGGGGATTTCGGGAGTCCGGCGAGAAGCGCGGCTTCCGGCAGAGTTAAATTAAGCGCTGATTTTCCAAAAAAAACCTGGGCAGCTTTTTCCACACCTTGAGCTCCGGCCCCAAAATGTATCTGGTTGATATATGTCTGCAGTATCTCTTCTTTTGTGTTGGAGGCTTCTATCTGAAAAGATACGAGTAGTTCTTTAAGTTTTCGGGATAAGGTTCTTTCAAAACTGAAAAAAAGATTTTTAGCCAGTTGCTGGGTAATAGTGGATGCCCCTTCCACTTTTCCGGATTGAGACGTCAATGTCACATAAAGGGCTTTCAATGTTCTAAGCTTATTCACACCTCGATGTTTAAAAAAAAGATGATCTTCTGTTGCAAGAATGGCGTTGATAAAATTTTTTGACACCATGCCCAGAGAAACAGCCTGCCTTTCGCCAAGACTTATCAGAACCTTCCCGTTTGAAGCATAGATCTGGGTCTGAGGGATTTCTATCATTTTGCTTAGGGGTGCCGGCAGTTTTGGTAGATCTTTTGTTATATGAAAAACCAGAAACATCCCGCTAAGACTTCCGATGGAAATGAGGATCAGCCCCATAAAAAAACAGAACCGGACAATGGCTGAAACCCTTAAAAAAAGATTCATTTTTCCTCTCCTTTAAGGTTCAGGCTTAATTGCCAAACAGCCCACTCGCGGCCTTTTAGAAAAATGATCCGGTTTCCTTCCGGTGATTCGAATTCAAACCCAAGTTTAATATATCCGTTTACTGCTTCATTAAAAATTCCGACACGGATTATTTTGCCTTCTTGACTGAGCAAGGGTTCCGGGTCCACCATCAGGTCCGGAATAATTTCCGACGGCAATTTCAACAGAGCATTAAAAAAAATAGGGGCCGGGTAAATACGGTCCTGGAATCCGGCCATATCCGTCAGAATCCCCGGAACAGGCTTGTCTGAATTCTCTAATTCAATAATATCTACCTTTTGGAGTTCAATCTCCTTAATGACTCTGTTTTCAGCATCAATAAAAAAAATTTTTATCCCGCCTTTAATCCCTTCACAGAAAATCCTGTCGAGATTGCTGCCGTTGAGCAGCCATACCAATTGGGCAGGATCTATGATTTTCAGTGATGTTGATTCCTCAAGGCTGAGATACAGGGATTTAAATTGCTGCTTTTCAAGCGTCACCCATTCTCCCGGCATAAGACTTGATAAAAGCTCTGAAAAAGATCCGGCTTTGTTTGCATTCTGCCGGATATCTTCTTTTTTGCTGACAATGGTATTAAGGTATTCATGGGCATTGTTGGTTTGTTTCCCTGTTTCCCAGACCACCCCGGTTTCAGGGCGAAGTTCGTTTGTGGAAACCAGATAAGACCCCACAAGCGTTTCAAACCAGTCAAACCTGAATTCGGAAAAGAAAAACATTGTCGTCAGCATGAACAAAGCAATATTAGAAAAAGAGAATATTCGTTTAAACCACTCGGAAAAAGTCAAGGGTTCATACCAGTGCCGGGTCATAAAATCTTGTGTTACTCCCTTATCTTAGGCTTTCCCGGTAAGTTTCAAGGATTCATTATAGATTGAATATAGGTTTTTATGATCTGCCAGGGCTCGGGATAAAAACGATTCCATATGATTGATATCACCCTGGTGAATGATTGCATTTACGCTTGAATGCAAGGCTGCCATATCATCGTTCGTATTAAACTTCCGGCTGATTAAAACAATACAGACCCTTCGCCTTAAAGACATATCTATAGTGCTCATCCTTTCGATTATACTTGCCGCTCCTTTGTTATCCATGTCAAAATCATCATCCAGGATTAGAAGTTGATAAGTATTATATTCCATCTTACTGAATGCAACCTGCATATCAAAAGCAAAGTCGACATTTAATCCCATCTGATCCAGAACAGAGCTTACCTTGGGCCTCAATTCGGTCCCATCAATGCAAACCAAAGAATACAACCGGTCCTCAAATCGCCGTTGAGTAGCAGGCTTTTTGTTCTCTTCAATGGGTTGATGGTGTTTTATTGCAGCTATCGGCGGCACCTGGATCTTTTCCCTGCATTTGGGGCATGTGACGGTCGATTCCTTGTCTTTGGGCAGTTTGTGATCCGGAATATTTAATTTTGTATTGCAGTTATGACATGTGATGTTCATAGTGATTATTTTCCTTTATATCCAAGATCAATCTCTAGAGAATCAATCTTTGATGTGGTTTCACCCCGTGAACTTTTGATTGAATCAAGGCCTCGTCCGACAATGTCTTTTCTTGATGCATATGAAGCTGCAATATTTTCCGTTATTTTTCCTTCCTCATAAAGGGCAATGATATACTCATCAAATGATATCATGCCCTGGGGTTTTCCTGCGGTAATAATATCAGCAAAGGTCTTTCCTTCTGATTCACCATGGAGGATGGTATCTTTTACTCTCAGATTCGAACCCAGAATCTCAAAGGCTGCAACCCTGCCGCCACCTATTTTCGGCAGCAACCGCTGGGAACAAACCCAACGGAGGGTATCGGCCAGGCGGATTCGAATCTGTTTTTCTTCATCAGTGGAAAACATGCCGAGAACACGATTGACGGTTTGGCCTGCATCAACGGTATGCAGGGTTGACAGGACGAGATGACCTGTTTCTGCAGCAGTAAGACCAATTTCCACGGTTTCCCTGTCTCTCATTTCACCCACCAGGATTACTTTGGGTGCCTGACGCAAAGCAGCTCTCAGACCATTTGCAAAGGTATCAAAATCCGAACCCAGCTCTCTTTGGTTAAAGGTGGATTTTTTCTGGGGATGCTGATATTCAATCGGGTCTTCAAGGGTAATGATATGAACCGATTTGGTTTCATTTATTTTATCCAAAAGTGCTGCAAGGGATGTAGTTTTACCCGAACCTGTCGCCCCGGTCACAAAGATGATGCCGTTCTTTTCTTCAGCCATTCTGTGAAAGGCTTTGGGAAGATCCAGCTCCTCAATGGTCGGAATTTTTGTTTCAAGTTTACGTAAAACAATGGAATACCGGGCTGATCTTGAAAAAATATTCACACGGAACCGTGCCTTATTCCCAAGTTGATAGGACAGATCGCAGGACCCCTCTCTGATAAGAGTTTCCATCAGCTTCCGGTTATTATGAATCAAATTCAAGGCGATGATTTCCGTCTGAAAAGGGGTCAATAATTTGAAATCAGGATCAATATGGACCGGAACCAGTTGCCCGGAGCTTTCAACCTGCAGGGGTTTTCCAGGTGTAAAATTCAAATCCGAAACATTCTCATGGGAGTCCAGCATTTTTGACAGGATATGATCAATCTGTTGTTTTTTCATGCCGTTTTCCTTTTATTATATCTTTGGAAGACCGTCTTAAGCCTCGGTAAAATCAGCCGGCGGGGTTTTCAAAAACGATTTGAACAGGGATTTGTTATTGGCCTTGTTATATGCGGCATCGGCACTGATCCATCCTTTCTTATACAAATTCATGATGGCATCATCCAGTAATTGCATCCCATATTGTTTTCCTGTCTGGATCATTGATGGTACCTGATGGGTTTTGGCTTCGCGGATCAGATTCCTCACTGCCGGGGTTGCCACCAGAATCTCAAGAGCTGCACACCTTCCCTTTTTATCTATTCTTTTAAACAGGGTTTGGGCAATAATGGCCCGTAATCCATCTGCCAGAGTGGAACGGATCTGCGCTTGCTCTGTGGACGGGAATACCTCAATGATCCTGTCGACGGTTTTAGCTGCACTGGATGTATGGAGGGTTCCGAACACGAGATGTCCCGTCGATGCAGCCTCAATGGCAAGGGAGATGGTTTCAAGATCCCTTAATTCACCGACCAGAATAATATCGGGGTCTTCACGCAACGCACCTCTTAAAGCAGACGAAAAGGTTTTTGTGTGTGACCCGACTTCCCTGTGGTTTACAATACAGTTCTGGCTTCTGTGGACGAACTCAATGGGGTCTTCAACCGTAATGATATGATCTTTTCTGACCTTATTGGCCTGATCAACAATTGCTGCAAGGGTGGTTGATTTACCAGATCCTGTGGGTCCGGTCACAAGAACAAGGCCCCGCGGCAGCTCTGCAAGTTTTGAAATAACGGGCGGGAGGCCCAGTTGTTCTACAGTTAAAACCTCAGAGGGAATTTCACGAAAAACAGCCGAAACCCCGTTCTTTTGCATAAAATAATTAGCCCTGTACCGTGCCAGGCCAGGAATCTCATAACCGAAATCCACATCACCGGTTTCCTCAAAAACTTTGATTTTCTCCTGGGAGGTGATTTCATATAAAAGCCCCCGTAATTTGTCACTGGTGAGGATATCATATTTAATCCGTTGGATATCGCCGTGAAGTCTCAATGCAGGCTGCTGTCCGGAAGACAGATGGAGGTCGGAAGCCCCCTGCTCATGCATCAGCTTAAAAAAAGCATCAATTTCAGCCATTGCCAATGCCCTTTTTAGTTAAATAATTTAATTATGCTTGCTTTAAAAATTTCAAAGTGGAATCGGTTTCGTCGGCAGCCTTATTTTCTTCCTTGGTCATCTCAAGCATTTTTGAGTGTGATTCAAGAACCGCGCTGATCTGCATTTCAAGCTGAATCCGTTGACGCTTCAGCTCGATAATATCGCTATGGAGTTGAGAGAGCCGTTTATGAGCCCTGTTTAATATTTTTTCGGCTTCAACTTCAGCGTTTGCAATGATAATCTCGGAAGATTTCTTTGCATTTTCCTTCATCTGGTCCAGGACTTTCTGGGATTGAATCATGGCATTCTTCATGGAATTTTCTCTTTTCCGATAGCCTTGATTCTCCAGATTCAGCCGATGATTTTCTTCATGGAGGGTTTGAATTGAATGATTCAGTTGATCCATCTCTCTTGCAACATCTTCAAGAAAATAGTCTACCTCCTGAACATCAAAACCCCTGAATCTTGTCGTGAATTCTTTCTGCTTAACAACCAGTGGTGTTATTCCCATAAAACATTACCTCGCTTTTTATTATGCCATTGCCCGGGCCAGTCCATGAAGACTGCTCACTACAAATCTCTGAAGGAAATAAATCGCTAAAATTACAATGATGGGAGAGATGTCAAGTCCCCCAAAATTTACGGGAAGTCTCTTTCTGATCTGATAAAAAACAGGTTCGGTGGCATTATTAATGAACCTGACAATTGGATTATAGGGATCGGGGCTCACCCATGACAGAACAGCTCCTGCAACTACAATCCACATATAAATATCGAGCGCCCAGCCCAATACCCCGGCTATGGCGTCAAAAAAATTGGCAAGAATGAACATTTGATTTACCTATTACCCATAATTTCTTTGTTTCCACAAACCATTGATAAACTATGAATATTACAAAAAGTCAAGTTTTTTTAAATATTTAGCCTGATTAAATTTCTATATTTGCTGATTGACATCTGAAGAGGAATGGTTTATTAATGGTTTAACCATTTGGTTCCGCTTCAGGGCCAAGGTTATTTCTATAATTAAAAAATAGGGTTAAAAAAACAACATTTAAAAAACGCGGTCTAAAAACTTTATGTTGTTAATTTATAAAATACGGATTTTATAACCAAGGAGAGACAATATGGCCAATTTCCAACTGAAAGAGATTAAATCCCTCTCTTATGAAAAAGCAGAAATAAAAAAAGGGTACACAGATCAATCCCTTCGCATCAACCTGGATTCAAACGACATTATCATCAACCCCATTGAAGAAAAAATCAAACATAAATTCATCGGCGGAAAGGGATATGACCTCTGGTTCTTGTGGAATTCCGTTTCCGGAAAAACTAAGTGGAATGACCCTGAAAATGCCGTCTGCATCTCATCCGGACCTCTTGGCGGCACTCCAGGCTATCCGGGCGGCGGAAAGAGCATTGTCACTTCTATCTCTCCCCTGACCGGAGCCCCCATTGATTCCAATGTCGGGGGATATTTCGGACCCTACAAGAAATTTTCCGGTTTTGATGTCCTCCAGATTGACGGGAAAGCAACTTCAGACAGTGTTATCCTCATTGATGGAATCGAAAATAAAATAAAAATATTTGAGGCAAAAAACCTTCCCAAAGACTCCTATGAATTATCCGACCAACTGACCCGATATTTTGATCCGGAAAAACCTGTTAATGTTTCTGTTGTGACGGCAGGCCCCGGCGCCGAACATACCTTTTTCGGATGTTTGAATTTTTCCTGGTGGGATGCCGGGCGAAAAAGGGTCCGGTACAAACAAGCCGGCCGCGGTGGTATTGGAACTGTTTTTGCCAATAAACGGGTTATGGCTGTCGTTGCCAGATTTGGTGCTGTTTCAATGAAATCCAATAATCCTGCCGATTTCGAAGCCCTGAAGCTGGTTACAAAAAACCATGCAAAAGAAATCCATGACCTGGACCCCAAACAGAACCGCATGGCTATAGTCGGAACCACCCATCTTGTCCCCATTATGAATGATCATGACTGCTTGCCGGTTCATAATTTCAAATTCGGTTCTCATCCGGAAAGCAAGGTCATTGGCGAAGAAACATATGAACATATATTTGATAAAGGATTTGACGGTTGCTGGAAAGGATGCACCGTTGCCTGCGCCCACGGCGTAAAGGATTTTTCCCCGTTTACAGGTCCCTATCGAGGAAAAAAAGTTTTTGTTGATGGACCGGAATATGAAACCATTGCCGGTTGTGGGTCAAACCTGGGAATTTTTGATGCCCATACCATTCTTGAAATCAATTTCTATTGTGATGCTTATGGCATTGATACCATTTCCGTTGGGACATCCCTTGGATTTGTCATGGAATGTTTTGAAAACGGTCTCATTACAAAAGATCACACCGGAGGCATGGAATTAAGCTTCGGAAACCGATTCAATGCCCTGGAAATCATCCATCAGATGGCCAGGGGAGAAGGCTTTGGTTCCATCGTCGGCAAGGGCATCAGGAATATGAAAAAAATCTTTTCAAAAGACTTTGGCGCTGATATGGCCTTTATGCAGGATATTGGAATGGAATCCAAAGGTCTTGAATTTTCCGAATATATCACCAAGGAATCCCTGGCCCAGCAAGGCGGCTACGGCCTTGCCCTGAAAGGCCCCCAGCACGACGAAGCATGGCTTATTTTTCTTGATATGGTTCACAATTTCATGCCGACCTTTGAAAATAAAGCCGAAGCCTTACACTGGTTCCCCATGTTCAGGACATGGTTCGGTCTCTGTGGCCTCTGCAAACTTCCCTGGAACGATATTGTTCCCGAAGACAATAAAAAAACATCTGAGCCTGCAAAAGTAATAAAGCATGTGGGCTGGTATGCCGATTTTTTTAGTTCCGTCACCGGCCGGAAAACTGCTCCTGAAGATATCATCACCATGAGTGAAGCGGTTTATAATTTTCAGAGAATTTTCAATCTGAAGATGGGGTTTGGCACAAGAGAACATGATACCCTGCCTTATCGCGCAGTCGGACCTGTAACCGAAGAAGAATATGATTCCCGGAAAGAAAGATATGACGAACAGCTTAAAAACAAATACGGTTTTGATATCAGCAGCATGGATACTAAAAATAAATTATCTGCACTACGGGAAAAAAGAGAAGACCAGTATGAAAAACTGAAAGATGCAGTGTATGAGCGCCGGGGATGGACAAAAAAAGGCATCCCCACTGTGAACACCGTCAAGCGGCTGGGTATTGATTTTCCAGAAATCATGGAAATTTTAAAAAAAAATGGAGTTGAATAAATAGTGATCGAAGTGGATGGAAAAAAAATGCTCTGGGCTGAATCCATGACCCTTGCCTCGCTTTTGCAGGGCCTTGAAAATATTGAATTCTGTTCCGTGGTCCGGCTTAACGGCAGACTTGTATCCAGCCCGAAATTTACGGAAACAAAGATTAAGGATAATTCAAAAATAGAACTGCTTCCCCTGGTTGCCGGAGGATAATATGACGATTTTACAGTTTTAGCTTCACAAATCCCGGCCTGTCTGCTAATAATTATTGGGTTACTGACAGGCTGTTCATTTTTAACATAAAAAAAGAAAGAACCGATTGAAACGATTTCTAATATTCTTAAAAAACCTTTTTACAAAAAAATCACCGGCTCCATCCATTACTGTCTCGAATCATGTTCCGAAACCGATACCGCTCAAGGCTGTAGAACCTGTTCATAAACCCCGCGCAAGGCCTCCCCAAAAAAAATGGACTCTCCTGGATTTCCCTGTAGAGCCCAAAGAAGGAGAAACAAGATTCCATGATTTGGGGCTTCATTCAAGCATTCTGCATGCCATTGCAGACTTGAAATTCAATTATTGTACACCTGTCCAGGCTAAACTTCTTCCCCATACCCTTGAAGGAAAAGATGCCACTGCTAAGGCACAAACAGGGACAGGAAAAAGTGCTAGTTTTATTATTACAATTCTTTCCGCATTCCTTAAAATACCTCAAAAAAACAATAACGGAACGCCGAGAGCATTAATCCTTGCTCCTACCCGGGAACTGGTCCACCAGATTGAAAAAGATTTTAAAGCCCTTGCCAGACACACCCGCTTCAGAATATTGGCCGTCTACGGCGGGACCGGATACCAGGAGCAGCAGACAGCGCTCAAATCCTCTCCTGTGGATGTAATTGTTGCGACCCCGGGCCGTCTCATGGATTTTATGGATAAAAAATTAATCCATACATCTAAGGTTGAAATTATTGTCATTGATGAGGCGGACCGCATGCTGGACATGGGATTTATCCCGGATGTCCGCAGAATCATCCTTACCACACCCCATAAAAGCAAACGGCAGACCTTGTTTTTTTCAGCCACTCTGACTCCTGAAGTGCTAAGACTGGCTCAAACCTGGACAACCGATAATACAGTAAAGATTGAGATCGACCCGGAACAAACGGCAGCAGACAGCATACACCAGATTGTCTACATTACAACGGAAGCCGGTAAATTCAAACATGTTTATAATCTGATCCATAGTGAAAACCTCACCCGAGTGATCCTTTTTGTGAACCGGAAAGACACGGCCAAATTTCTGGCATCAAAATTTGAAAGCTATAACCAGAAGTGCAGTATTCTTTCCGGAGATATTCCGCAGGATAAACGATTCAAGGTTCTTGAAAATTTCAAAACCGGCAGGATCAATCTACTTATTGCAACCGATGTTGCAGCCCGCGGTCTGCATATTGAAAACATCAGCCATGTGATCAACTATGATCTACCCAATGAGCCGGACCATTATATCCACCGCATAGGCCGTACAGGAAGGGCTGGTGCATCCGGTACATCTATCAGCTTTGCAGATGAAACAAGCTCGTTTTTCATCCCGGAAATCGAAAAGGTTTTAGGGTATAAAATTGCCTGCGAATATCCATCCGATACCCTGGAAAAAGATTTACCGGAACCAAGGAAAAAATTTCAATCAAAACCGAAGCCAACCGGAAGGAAACCATTTAAGCGCAAACAAAGGCCCTGAACTTTCAATATCCTTTCTTGACACCTGAGGATTATTCAGTGTAAATGGAATAGCTTGATATGACCGGCAATTTTTATTATAGGAGTTTAAAAAACCATGTTTGGTCTTGGAATGCCTGAAATCTTATTGATCCTGGCGATAGCTCTCATTGTCATCGGTCCCCAAAAACTACCTGACCTTGCCAAAACTCTTGGCCGTGCCATGGGAGAATTTAAAAAAGCGGCCCAGGAGTTTAAGCGCAGCATTGATGTAGAAACAACTGTTAAAGACATCAAAGACATCCAACTATCTAAAACAGATTTGAAAGATATTCTAAAAGACGCCAATGAAAAAGAGGAAACTGTTTCATCAGTTAAAAACGCAGTCACTCCCGGTCATCCTGACTTTAAGGAAGAACCGGAAATTACCGGTGTAAATTCCGACAAAAATAGTACAACAGATTCTGATAACACAAAAATATAATATTTACCCAACCTATGACTATAGAAGAAAGAAGCCCCTTTACAGAACATCTGAGTGAACTTAGAGACCGCCTGATGCGCTCAGCCATTGCTGTTGGAGTCGGATTTTGTATTGCCTATTTTTTCAAAGAAAAGCTTTTTGAAATTTTGACTGCTCCTCTTGTAAAAGCTATTGGTGACAATAAAAATACACAGATGATTTTCACAGGACTTCCCGAAGCCTTTTTTACATACCTTAAAGTTTCATTAATTACCGGTATTGTTGTTTCCACACCCGTTCTTTTCTATGAATTCTGGATGTTTGTCTCACCCGGACTTTACAGAGATGAAAAGAAATATTTCTTACCCATTGTGCTACTCTCTTTGGTCTTTTTTATTCTTGGCTCATCTTTTGGATATTTCATAGCTTTTCCCTATGGGTTTCAGTTTTTTCTAGAATTCTCAACCGATACCATTCATGCCATGCTTTCCATGAAGGAATATCTTTCCTTTGCTTCAACTCTGCTTCTTGCCTTTGGATTCATTTTTGAATTACCTTTGGTTCTGGCTTTCATGGCCAGGATGGGTCTTGTAACAGTCTCTTTTTTGCAAAGAAACCGAAAATATGCAATTCTAATTATTTTCATTGTTGCCGCTGTTCTGACTCCAGGGCCCGATGTCATCAGCCAGCTCTTGATGGCCGGTCCCTTGATGATTTTATACGAGATCGGTATTATCGGTGCTAGAATATTTGGCAAAAAATTAGAAGCAGACGCCAATACAGAACCAGATTCTGAAGAAAATCTACAAAAGGATAATAAGCAGGAAGAAAGCTGATCTTCATACGATTCTGATATGTTTTTATATTGACTTTCCCTTTCTTTTGGGTGTAAAAACCTAGCGGTGCTGATATAAGGAGATACCCGGTGGCTTCAGTGAATGCAACCGGAAAAAGGTAAAATAAATTGTAACTAAAAAAGGAGCAGAATTGATCATGAACAAAAAATTGCTGACTTGGCTTTTGGCTGCAAGTATTGCCGTGATTTTTGTTGCAACGGGGCTCAATGCAGGAACAAAAGTGCCCGACACGATAAAAATGGACACCAATGCTTACACCAAACGGACAAAAACCCCCCCGAAATTTGCAGTTGTTGAATTCAGCCACAAGAAACATACTGAGGAATACAAAGCTGCCTGCGGCGAATGTCATCATGACAAAGACAATAAGCCCTTAACCCTTAAAGCGGGTGATGCTGTTCAAAAATGTTCGGAATGTCACAATGTTATGGAAAAAGATAAAAAGGACCCCAAAGATATCAAAGCGCTTGAAAATGCCATGCACGGCAATTGTGTTGAATGCCATAAACAGGCCAATATCAAGGCAGGCGACCCCAAGGGAATGAAAGGTAAGGCACCTGTTTCATGCAATAACTGCCATGTCCCGGAGAAGAAATCATAACATTTTTTAAATAGCATTTTACTTTAACGAATAGGGTTTTCCGGTTTTAAGGGAAACCCTGTTTTATTTTTAAAAGGTAATATGGCTCATGATTTTAAAGCCTTGTATGTGTTTGCCATCCCGATCAGGGAAGAAGCCCAGGAGGGTGTGCCAAGTGCATGGATATGGGTGTATGTTCCGAACGTGTTCTGCTTAAAAAAACCGTCTCTTTTATCAACAATCCCTTTTCCCCGATCCATTCTGAATGCCATCTCATAATCTTGATAATCAATATTGAGGACGCTTGAATATCTGAACTCATGTCCGGTTAATATCTCACCTGTCTTGAAAAAGGGATTCTCATGGACTACTTCAATCCGGGTATAGCCGTGGCCTTGAGGCTGTTTACAAAGCCCGAACCGAATCTGAAAAATTCCTGTCATAGGATAGTCCACACCTTCAAGACTGAGGCATTGACCTAAAAAGATCAAACCCCCGCACTCGGCGTAAATAGGTAGTCCTTTTAGAGATAATCGTTTCAGAATCCTTTTAAACTCTATGTTTTGCGCAAGCTCCGCAGCATGGGTTTCAGGGAATCCTCCACCCATGTATATGGCATCTACATCCGGAATTGATGTTTCTTTCAAGGGGCTGATGTATACAATGGTTGCGCCAAGTCTTATTAAAGCATCAATATTGTCCGGATAATAGAATTGAAAGGCAGAATCTCTTATAATACCGATGGTAACGCTTACAGGTTTTAATTTTTGGTTCCGGCTGACTTCCAATTCTCCCATCATCCTGATTCTCGAATCATCGGAGTATTCCCGCCTGCTAATCAATGTATATAACCCATTCAGATCGATATTCTCCTGAACAATTTGAATAGATGCCTGAATAGCCTTATCTGCAAAATGATGTTCTTCAGATGTGACAAGCCCCATATGCCGTTCCGGAAAATCTTCTGAATCCAGTTTGGGAATTGCTCCAAATACCGGAATTTGACAGAATTTTTCAATATTGTCTTTTAACTTTTTCTCATGTCGTTTTCCTGCAACACGATTCAGGATTACCCCGATAATCCTGATATCGGGGTCAAATTTCATACAGCCAAGAACCAGTGCCGCCATCGTCCGTGTTGCTTTGGTACAGTCTAAAACAAGTAGAATGGGAAGATTCAGAAGTTTTGCAAGCTCTGCCGTGGAAGTGGAACCATCGGTATCAATGCCGTCATAGAGACCCCTATTGCCTTCTATGACACATATGTCACAATTTTGTGAATGTTCAATATAAGAGTATTTTACTGCAGAAGATGGGCACAGAAATGTGTCGAGGTTATAGCAGGGACGACCGGCTGCTTTTGAAAGCCAGCCGGCGTCAATATAATCCGGCCCCTTTTTAAAGGGTGAAACGTTAAAACCTTTTTCTTTCCATGCAGCGGTGATTCCGAGAGATACAACAGTTTTCCCGGACCCGCCCCTGAGACCGGCAATAATAATTCCCGGTACTTTTTTACCACCTTTTTGCATGAACCCTTTAAACTCGAGGCGTTTTAATTTTTATTCTTCGCCTTCAGATGAGTGCTGGATGCCGGAACCTTTAAGTCCATACATGGTTGTACTTCCGGAAGACCAGTATTCAAGTACGCCTTCTTCAACCAATTTATTAACCACTTTTTTGATTTCTCTTGGTTTGTCATCAGGAAAAATCTTGGAAAAATCATTAAAATAAAACTTGGTTTTTGTACCGGCTTTTTTGGTCATCCACTCGACCACAGCCGCGGTTGCCGCCTCTTTATTGCCAAGAAGATCGCTCATTGCCATTCTCCTTTAAATTTAAATGGTTCAGCCGGAGTGAAAAATTCACTCCGGCCTCAACATATTCATATACAATTACGGTTCAACAATTCTTCTTAGAATTTGAACTGAGTTGTCTGGCGCCAGCTCATGTAGGCCTGCTGACGGAAATCATCAATAAGATGATGGGTGAAATCAATTTCACAGGCCTCAAAGAATTTCTCCCAACCGATTCTTTCTGCCCAGTCACCCATACGTTCATATTTCTGAGCGCCTTTTGCATAGGCATCAACCATTCTCTTGATGGTTGCGGTCATGGAAGGCCATCTCGGCATTTCATTGGGGAGGAAGGCCACAACAACCTTGGAGAATTTGGGAGCTGAAATCCTGTTGGAAACCTTACCGCCGGCCATGAGAACAATACCATCACCATCCGTATCTGCAAGGGGCATGGATGGACACATCGTATAGCAGTTACCGCAGTACATGCATCTTTCCTGTTTTACTTCAACGGATTTGACTTCCTGGCCATTTGCCAGTTTCACCTTTGCCGGTTTAATGGCTGCGGTGGGGCAGGCAGAAATAGCCAGAGGAATTTCACAAATCTTATCAAGATATTCATGATCCAGCATGGGCGGTTTTCTGTGATATCCGAGGATAGCGATATCAGAGCAGTGAACTGCACCGCACATGTTCAGGCAGCATGCCATGGAAACCCTGAGCTGTGCCGGAAGTCTCATATCCTGAAAATCGCTGAACAATGCATCCATTGCTGCCTTTACCGTACCGGAGGCATCTGTGGCAGGGGTATGGCAATGAATCCAGCCCTGGGTATGCACGATATTGGTAACACCGGCACCGGTTCCGCCGATGGGGAATTTAAAGGAACCACCGGCAAATTTTCTGGATTTCAGATCATTTTTGAGGGGTTCGACTTTATCCTTTGAATCCACCATGAATTCAATATTATTACGGGTGGTGAAACGGACATAGCCGTTACAATGTTTATCAGCAATATCACAGATTTCATTGATATGACCGGTAGACATAATACGTGCACCGCCGACTCTGACAGTATAAAGTTCATCTCCTGAATCACCCACATGAACCAGAACACCCGGCTCAAGGATTTCATGGTGAGACCATTTCCCTTTATTTTTCGCGATAACAGGAGGATAAAATTCGTTATAGTCTTTCGGACCGATGTCGGTAACTCTGTTTTCCATCGGCTTTTCTGGATTATAACCAGTAGAAATAAATGCCATTATAATTCTCCCTTTCTATCTAAGATGGTGTTTTCTGTATTCGTCAACGTCACGTTCCCAGCCGCCTTTTACCTCATCTTCCTTCCAGAAGATATAGGGATTGGTTCTCGGGTAGGACACATGCTGGGGCTTTGCCTCAATACCGGTGACTTCAAGAAGTTTCTGGAATCCCTGACGCATGATCAGCTCACCCAGTCTTTCACGGTTTTTGCCTTCTTCCATCCACCAATCCCAAACATTTTCAATAACTGATGTAATCGCTTCATAATCATTGTCAGGATTGACTTCCACAAAGGGAACCAGCAATGAACCCATCTGAGCGCCATCCAGAATCGGGGCTTTTGCGCCGACAAGGATTGAAAGACCGGTATCCTTACCTATCTTAAGGGCTCTGGGCATAACATTGATGCAATGCATGCAACGGGTGCAGTTGGCATTATCAATAGAAAGTTTTTTGTTTTCAAACTTCATACATTTTGTCGGACAGAGGCCCAGAACTTCTTTTTCAAGATCAAATTTACCCCAGTCTTTGCTGCCGCGGAATGCACCGGCATTGGCAGGATATTGCGGATCATTTTCAACATATTTATTCACTGCATCCTGATTAATCCGGATATCATCTCTCCATGTACCGATAAAGGACATGTCGGAACGGGCGATGGAAGCTACGCAGCAGTTGGGGCAGCCATCCAGTTTAAATTTGAATTTGTAGGGGAAAGCAGGCCGGTGAAGCTCATCCTGATATTGGTTGGTCAAAAAATATACCAATGCATTGGTATCATAGCAGGCATATTCACATCTGGACTGGCCAAGGCAATCTGCCGGCGTTCTCAGATTGGAGCCTGATCCGCCCAGATCCTGACCCATGTCATGGGTCAATGTCCAGAACACTTCTTCAAGCTGGGGAGTGGTGGTTCCAAGAAGGATGATATCACCTGTTGCGCCATGCATATTGGTCACACCGGAACCTCTTAAATCCCAGAGTTTGGTCAATGCTCTTAAATAATCCGTTGTATAGTATTTGCCTGAAGGCTGATTCACACGCATGGTATGAAAATGTTCTACACCAGGGAACAATTTGGGCTGATCACAGTATCTGCCGATAACGCCGCCGCCATACCCGAAAACACCGACAATACCGCCATGTTTCCAGTGAGTTCTGCCATGCTTGTAAGACAGCTCCAAAACGCCCAGAAGATCGGCTACGCTATCCTGGGGAATCTGGAATTCAACACCTTCTTCGTTCTTTGCTCTTTTTTCAGCCTGTGCTTTCAGGTCAGAGACAAAGCTAGGCCATGGGCCGGATTCCAGCTGGTCCAGTAAAGGAGTCTC
>MGTJ01000045.1 GCA_001799395.1 Desulfobacterales bacterium RIFOXYA12_FULL_46_15
AGGAGATAAAATGATGGAAAAAAGCAGAAGAAGCTTTCTTAAAGTAGCGGGTATCGCTGCCATCGGGTTGGGTGTTTCTCCGGCAATGAATTTTGCTTCATCAGACTCTCATGGCACCGGGATCGCTGCAAAAGCCAAAAATGAGCAGGCCCTGGTTGCAAAACGATGGGGCATGGTCATTGATACCGGCAAGCTCAATGATGAAATAAACGAAAAAATTGTAGAGGCCTGCCATAAAGCCCACAATGTACCGAATTTCAGCCATGAAATAGATACGGAAAAATACCCGGATACAAGACCGGCCAATCAAAAACAGGAAATCAAATGGATCTGGGAAGAACATTTTCCCTATGCATTTCCGGATAAGGAAGATGAGTTCCTGGCAGAAAAATACCATGATCTGCCTTTTCTTGTCACCTGTAACCATTGCAAGAATGCCCCCTGCGTCCAGGCATGCCCGACACAGGCAACCTTTAAGCGCCCGGACGGTATTGTCATAATGGATTTCCACCGGTGCATCGGCTGTCGCTTCTGCATGGCAGCCTGTCCCTATGGTTCAAGGAGTTTTAACTTCAGGGACCCGAGACCCTTTATTGCAGAAACAAACCCGGATTTCCCCACCCGCAGCAAAGGGGTTGTGGAAAAATGCAATCTTTGTGCGGAACGTCTGGCTAAAGGGGAAATGCCCCATTGCGTGGAAGCAAGCGAAGGGGCCATTGTGGTCGGAGATCTGGAAAATCCCGAATCCGAGATCCGGGCTCTTTTGAAAGAGCAATATGCCATCCGGCGTAACGAGTCCCTGGGTACGGAACCATCTGTTTACTATATCATGTAAAAGGAGCGAGCATGCTTGAAATAGCTATCAAAGGAAGTAAGAATTACTGGATATGGATAGGCTGCCTGCTCATTGTCATGGGATTAGGCGCAGTCACCTATCTTGATCAGTTCATGAACGGGCTGATGATTACCGGCATGAGCCGGGATGTGTCATGGGGATTTTATATTGCCAATTTTACCTTTCTTGTGGGTGTTGCCGCAGGAGGGGTCATGGTGGTCATCCCCTATTATCTTCACAATTATGAAAAATTTCACAGGATTACCATTCTGGGCGAATTCCTTGCCGTTGCCGCCCTGATCATGTGTCTTCTTTTCATCATCGTGGATTTAGGCCAGCCCACAAGAGCGCTGAACGTTTTGTTATACCCAACCCCCAATTCCATGCTGTTCTATGATATGCTGGTTCTCAACGGCTATCTTTTTTTGAACATCATCATCGGGTGGAAGGTATTGGAAGCAGAAAGAAATCAGGTAGAACCGCCTTTTTGGACAAAACCCCTGATCTATCTTTCCATTCCCTTTGCCATCGGTATCCATACGGTAACTGCCTATCTTTACTGCGGTCTTCCGGGACGCGGATACTGGCTGACCGCTATTCTGGCGCCCAGGTTTCTGGCATCTGCCTTTGCGGCAGGACCTGCTTTTCTGATTATCCTGTGTTATCTGATCAGAAAATTCACAAAATTTGATCCAGGCTGGGATGCCATGCAGACCCTTGCCAAAATAGTCTGCTGGGCCATTATTGCCAACCTGTTTTTCTTTTTGTGTGAGATCTTTACCGTCTATTATTCCAATATTCCCGGACATAAAGCCCATATCCAGTATCTTTTGTTCGGATACCACGGATATCATGCCCTGGTGCCCTGGATGTGGACAGGCCTCATCCTGATGTTTACGGGAGCGGTTTTTCTTATCATCCCGCAGCTTAGAAACAATAAAACCCTTCTGCCCTTTACCTGTGCCATGATTTTTATCGGCGCATGGATTGATAAGGGTCTTGGGATGATCTCAGGCGGATTTGTGCCTTCGCCTCTGCACCATGTAACGGAATATGCACCCACAAAGCCGGAAATCATGATCACCCTGGCGGTTTATGCCACAGGGTTTCTGGTTCTGACCATTCTTTACAAACTTGCCACAAAAGTAAAAGAAGAGGTTCGCGGCTAAGATAAGATCATACACCTATAGCAATAAAAAAGGGGAGTTTCTTTGATGAAACTCCCCTTTTTTATCATAAAACCCATATGAGAACCAGGTATAACATTCCTATATCCTGATTATCTAAAGCTTCAAAAGTGCTTCTGCCATTTGATCGGCCCTGTTTATCTCCTGATTGATCAATTCAGAATATATTTCCATGTCTGAGCCAGGTGGGACTGTCAATGCATCCCCCACCACAACGGCAGCCCTGGTAAAGGGATAGGGAAAATGAAACCGGTCCCAGGCCTTTTTAAATATATATTTATGTTTAAAGGCCCCGCCAATGGGAACGATTTTTTTTCCGGTCTTCATGGCCATAAAGACAATCCCTGGCTTGACCCTGAAAATAGGCCCCTGGGGACCGTCTGCTGCAAGGCCGAGGTGATACCCCTGCCTGAGCTTTTTGATCATCCGGATCAGACTTTGAATATTCTTTTCATTGCTGGATCCCCGGATTGCCTCATATCCATATTTTTTAAGGACGGCTGCCATGATCTCTCCATCCTTTGAAGGGCTGACAAGGGCAACCTTTTTTTTTATATCCGTGAATCCGACCGTTGGAAAAAAAAGCTTCTGATGCCAGAAAACATAAATGCAGTTTTCATTTATATTTATCTTTTCCATACCTTGAATTCTAATATCCAGGGTCATCATTAAAAATTTTAAAACCCTATAAATAAAATTGCCATATCTTCGATATTTCAGATATGCTCTATTTTCAATGTCTGTTTTCATGCCCGGTGCTTAATCCCTATGTTCTAAACTGCTGCATCATATCAGCCGTATCATGTTTTTAAAAGCAAAAAGGATTTCCAGAAAACCATTCTTTATCTTGACAAAGAAAGGGAATCAGTATAGTATTCAGAGTTTTTAAAATTGCGAAAGGTCTTGAAATAATAAGGAGAGTTTAAAATGTACGCAGTTATCAGAACTGGAGGAAAACAATACAAGGTCCAGGAAAACCAGACCCTGAAAGTTGAAAAACTGGATGGTACCGAAGGTTCTCAAGTCGAATTTGATGACATTCTCTTGTTTTCAGACGGTGAGACCATAACCATGGGAAATCCGAAAATTGAAAAGGCTTTGGTTAAAGCTCACATTCTGGAACAGGCAAAAGACAGGAAAAAAATAATTTTCAAGTATAAACGTCGCAAAGGCTTTAGAAAAATGAAAGGCCACAGACAAGAGTATACTGAGATTAAAATAGATTCCATTGCAGTTTAGTTAATAAGGAGAGATTCCATGGCACATAAAAAAGCAGCCGGCAGTTCAAGAAACGGTCGCGATTCAAACGGCCAGCGGCGCGGAGTCAAAAAATTTGGCGGAGAACGCGTCACGGCAGGCAATATACTTGTAAGACAGGTTGGAACAAAATTACATCCCGGCAACAATGTCGGAATGGGTAGGGACTATACTCTTTTCGCCCTGATAGACGGCGTTGTGACCTTTGAAAGAAAAGGCAGGGATAGAAAAAAAGTTAGTGTTTATGAAGCGTGAAATTTGTAGATGAAGCAATTATTACTGTCAGGTCCGGTGATGGCGGCCGCGGGTGCTCAAGCTTCCGGCGGGAACGTTTCATCGAAAAAGGCGGGCCTGATGGTGGAGACGGCGGCGACGGTGGCAATGTTATCCTGAAAATCGATAAGGGTAAACGCACCCTTTACGATTATCGCCGCCTCAGATTGCTCAAGGCCGGGAACGGGCAACCGGGAATGGGCAAGCAGAGACACGGCAGGAATGGTGACGACTGTATCCTTCTCCTTCCTCCCGGAACCATTGTTTCCAATGCAGAAACCAATGAAATCCTTGTCGACCTGACCCATACAAAAGATGATTACGTCCTTGCCCGGGGCGGTATGGGCGGTCGCGGCAACAAGCGGTTCGCTACCTCCACCAACCGGGCGCCCCGGCACTGCCAGCCGGGTATTCCCGGAATAGAATTCAAATTGAAGCTGGAACTTAAACTTCTGGCCGATGTCGGTCTTGTCGGGCTTCCCAATGCCGGAAAATCGACACTGATCAGTCATATGAGTTCAGCCCGGCCCAAGATTGCCGATTATCCCTTTACCACCCTGATCCCTGTAATTGGTATGGTGGATGCCCCTTTTGGAGAACCCTTTGCCGTTGCAGACATCCCTGGCCTCATTGAAGGCGCCCACGAAGGCATTGGCCTTGGCATCAGTTTTTTAAAGCATATTGAAAGAACCGGAATCCTTGTTCATCTCATTGATGTTTCAGCCATTGACAAAGAAGATCCGCTGAAACCGTTTCAATTGATCAACAATGAACTTTTCAAATACAGCAATACCCTTGCGAAAAAAAAACAGATTGTTGTTCTGAATAAAATTGATCTGCCCGATACCCTTGAAAAAATTGATGCATTCACCCATGCGTTGAAAAATCTTCCTGTAATGATCTTGTCTGCCGCAACCGGGAAAGGGGTAAAGGAACTGGTCTCTTTTTTAGCATCTGAACTTCATAAAGAGTAAGTCATGAAAATAGGGCTATTCGGGGGAACTTTCAATCCTTTCCACAACGGGCACATCCGAATTATCGAGCATGTAAAAGACGCTTTCAGGCTTGAAAAGCTCTTTTTGATTCCCTCTGCCACCCCGCCTCACAAACCGGATACTGATCTTGCCCCTGCAAATGAAAGATTTGATATGGTCAGGCAAAGCATTAATGGGCGGGAAGGATTTTTCGTATCAGACAAGGAATTGACCCGGAAAGGGCCTTCCTTTACCATTGACACCCTGGAAGAGTTTAAAACAGACCTGGGAGAAAAAACAGATCTGTTTTTGTTAATGGGGTCAGACGCATTTTTTGATATCACCACCTGGCGGCAGAAAGATCAAATCTTTGACCTGGTTAAAATTATTGTCATGCTGAGGGGCTATTTTAAAAACCATGATGCTTTTGTCTCTTTTATTGACGAATATATTTCAAAAGGATACATTTTCAATGACAAGGACAATAGCTTTATCCACACCCAGAAAAAGACCATATTCTTATGCCGGGTGCCCAGAATAGATATTTCATCTACCATGATCCGGGAACGGGTAAAACATGGGAAAACCATAGAAGGTCTTGTACCTGCCGGTGTTTTAAAAATCATTCATGAAAAGGAACTTTATCAATGACAAAACCCAAGCCTTTGGCTGATCATCTTCAAAAATACCTTATTCCCGTCTATGAGAGAAAAGCAAAATCCATCATTGCCATTGATGTGAGACGATTTACATCTTATACAGACTCTCTTATCATCATTGAAGCAAATTCCCAGCGCCAGGTGACCTCCATTGCCGAACATATCATCAAACACTTAAAAGAACAGAAAATCAGTGCTGTCGGATCAGAAGGCGTTAAAGAAGGAGAATGGGCATTGCTGGATTATGGCGATGTGATTATCCATGTATTTGAATCCAGGATCAAGGCCTATTACAACCTTGAAGGACTGTGGGCGGATGCGCCCCGGATAGACCTTCTTGGATTCGAAACAGAACCTTTGGAGGACGATGATGAAGACTGATAAGCCGGTCCATATCCTGATGATCCTGGATGGGTGGGGAATCCGGGAAGAGACAAAAGGAAATGCCTTTGCTCTGGCCCATACCCCTTTTCTGGATTCTTTGATAAATGATTTCCCCCACTGCAGGCTTGCCTGTTCCGGAAATGAAGTAGGGCTCCCTGACGGTACCATGGGAAATTCAGAAGTCGGCCACATGAATATCGGGGCCGGCAGAAAAGTATTTCAGGATTTTGTAAGAATCAATGAGGCCATAAAGGATAAAACCTTTTCCCATGCCCCGGCTTTAAAAAATATCATGGCAAAAGTCTCAGGCTCCAATAAAAGCCTTCATCTTATGGGGCTTTTATCCGATGGAGGGGTACACAGCCATATCACACACCTTTTTGCCCTGATCGACATGGCAAAACAAAATAATGTAAACCATCTTTTTATTCATCCCATCCTGGATGGCAGGGACACCTCTCCCACCAGCGGCATCACCTATGTAAAACAGCTTCAGAAGTATATCGATACGGCCGGTATAGGTAAAATAGCAACCATTGTCGGACGTTACTGGGCCATGGACAGGGATACAAGATGGGACAGGGTCAAAAAGGCCTACGATCTTTTTACAAAAGCCGACGGTATCCATTCCGGCTCTGCCCTCATGGCAGTACAAAAAGGCTATGATTCAGGAAAAACCGATGAATTCATGGAACCGGCCGTCATCAGTCATAAAAAGAGAGATGCCAAGGGTTCATCCGGCGGTATCATAAAGGACGGTGACGGGCTTATCTTTTTCAATTTCAGGGCTGACCGGGCCAAAGAAATCACACGGGCTTTTACGGAAAATAATTTTTCAGCCTTTCAAAGAAAAAAAAAAATAGAACTTTCAGGGTTTGTCTGCCTGACCCGGTACGACGAAACCTTTGATCTTCCCGTGGCCTTCGGCCCCCAGCACCTGGACAATATCCTGGGGGAAGTGCTGAGCAAGACCCATATCCGGCAGCTTCGCATTGCAGAAACGGAAAAATATGCCCATGTCACTTATTTTTTCAATGGCGGGGATGAAAAAATCTTTGATGGGGAAAAAAGAATCCTGATCCCCTCTCCAAGGGATGTGGCCACCTATGATGAAAAACCTGAGATGAGTGCCTCCAAGGTTGCAGAAACCGCTTGTGAAAAAATCAGATCCAAAGAATTTGAATTGATTGTTCTTAATTTTGCCAATATGGACATGGTAGGCCATACCGGTATTCTTGAGGCAGCCGTTAAGGCCTGTGAAACAGTTGACCAATGTGTTGAAAAAGTGGTCCGGGCCATCTGGGAGACCGGCGGAACAGCCATGATCACAGCCGATCACGGCAATGCCGAGCAGATGATCGCTGATGACGGCTCTCCCCATACTGCCCATACCTTGAATCCTGTCCGGTTCATCCTTGCCGGGATTAAATATAAAGGCATTTCCATGAGAAACGGCATCCTCGGTGATATTGCACCCACAGTTCTCGATGTCCTTGCCATTCAACAGCCAAAAGATATGACAGGGGCTTCCTTATTATGATCATGGACTATATTATCAGCGATTATATTACCGGGAAACCAGTCAGAAACGTGGGACCGGAAGCTGTCCGGCAGGCTTTTGAAAAATTCCTGGTGGATGAGAAAGGGTATGACAAAAACGATATCCTGGTCGATGAACCACTTGTAGTCCAATTTCAAGGAGAAAATTATCCATCATCCATTGATCTCATTGTATTCTGCAACGACAGGCCCTATATGGCCATAACCTGCGTGGCAGGGTCTATCGGCTCCTATGAGAGGGAAATCCTGGCCGGGGCAAGGCTGGTGTATGACTGCCGGATTCCTTTGGCTGTTTCAACCGATGCAAGGGATGCCATGATCCTGGATACCCTTTCCGGTAAAAATATTGGAAAAGGTCTTGATGCGGTTCCTTCAAAAAAAGAGGCCCTTGAACAGATCAAAACCATGGAATTCACACCCCTGGATGAAAACAGAAAGGAGCGGGAAATGATCATTTACCGCTCCTTTAATCTTGAAAAAATCAACAAATAAATCAACCAGGCTAAGCCACAGGCACTTCTTTATTGCAGTATCGGCAAACCTTAGCCCGTTTCTTGATTATTTCAGCACAATAGGGACATTCCCGGGTATAATGCCGTTCATGAAGCTGTTCAACGGCTTTCTGCACCCCGGCTTGCAGCACAGGGGTTGGAAATTTATGATTGATCAGATGTTCAATAGCTTCCACGCCTCCCAGCTCACCCACCATTTCGGCTGCCTTTAATCTTGCTTTGGATGGAATTTCCGGGTTAAGACAGATCTTTAAAATCTCGTCCCAGTCCTTTGCCATATAATAATCCGTCATCACCGAAAAGGTCTTTTTCAAGAGTTCTTTTCTTGCTTCTTCACGGATCAGAACCTCATCATCCAGTTTTCCGCCCTGGGCACCCTCGGGACTGAATACAGGCATGTATTCAAAATTTTTCTGTCCCGGTTCATTGATGCACCGGTAGGATGCCGGTGCTTCCATGGTCTTTTCCAAATGCCCCCACCCTTTTTTGTAACTTGGGCAGTCATCATTAAAACAGACAAACAAATAAGGCGTTCCCCAGCCGAGCCCATCACTGAAATTGATGGGAGGTACTTCCCACAGCGACATGGAAGCCTCACAGTGCGGACAGAGGGGTTTGTCCATTTTTATATATTTTTCCAATAATTCTTCTTTGGTTTCAAATGCCATTGTATTTATCTCCTTTGGTAGCTGCCAATCTTCAGACTACCAAGGTAAGCAGTCGGAATATTTTGTCAAACCGGTTATTATCCGATGACTGCAAGCACATCCCCTCTTGCAACCGAATCCCCGCTCTTGCTGTTGATTGCTTTGATAACACCGCTTACCGGTGCCGGGAGAGCATTTTCCATTTTCATGGCTTCGATGACCACAACGGTTTCACCTTCGTCCACTGCATCTCCGACCTTTTTCTCATATCGGATGATCATTCCCGGCATGGGCGCCTTAATCGGTGTGCCGCCGGTCCCAACCGGTTCAGCCGCTTTTGCCGGTTCCGGTTTAGCAGCCGAAGCAACAGGAGCAGTCCTGGGTTTTGGCGGCGGCGGCGGCAGGGGTGAGGCCGATTTCAGCGGTGCACCCGATCTTACAGGTGAAGCCGAACCAGCCGCTGCCGGGGCAGGCATGGCATGGGTGATAACCGGGAAGCCGCCCACCTCATCGACCCCCACTTCAAAATACTCACCATCCACAAACACGTTAAAGGTCCGTATATTCCCGCTTTTTTCAGGCACTTCTTTTATCTTTAATTTTTCAACCAATTCCCCTTTTTTAGCCTTTTCAACCATTTCCTTTTGCTTTGCAACATCTTCAAGGGTAATGGGCTTTACAGCGTCCGGCACTTTTTCCTTTCCATATTTCTGCAAGAGATATTTTTTCCCAGTCACCGGGAAAAGTGCATAAATGATCAAATCCTCATCATCCAGGGCCAGATCTTTGATTTCATTTTTGGCCTTTTCAAGTTCAGGTGCCAGTACTTCGGCCGGTCTGCAGGTGATAGGCGTCTCCCCGCGATCATAGCCTTTTAATGCTTTTTTCTGAACTTCAGGATCAATGGCAACGCTGGTTTTTCCATACAGGCCATAGCACAGATCTTTGACCTGGGCCGTGATCATCTTATACCGTTCATTGGGCGTATCAAACAATACATTATTTACCGTCTGGGTTCCTACGATCTGGCTTGTCGGTGTTACAAGGGGAATCTGCCCCAGCTCTTTTCTGACCCGCGGCAGTTCTTTGTATACCTCATCTATCTTATCCAGGGCGTCCATTTCCTTAAGCTGGTTGACAAGGTTGGACAGCATTCCGCCCGGTGTCTGGTGGAGAAGGACATTGATATCTATGACCGAAACCTTTGTATCATCCAAGAGATGTTTATATTTCGGCAATACATCCCGTTCCAGGATTTCATTGATATCGGCCAGGGCATTGATGTCAAACCCTGTATCCCGGTTTGTGCCCAGGAGCGACATGACAAACGGCTCCAGTGCTGCATGACTTGTCCTGTAGGCATAGGGTGTCAGGCAGGTATCAATGATATCAACCCCTGCTTCAATAGCCTTTAAATGGCTCAAAGGCGACATACCGGATGTAAAATGGCTGTGAAGATGGATCATGGGTTTGACACTGGCTTTCAATGCTTTGATGAGTTCATAGGCATCATAGGGTGCGATGAGCCCTGCCATGTCTTTTATGCAGATACTGTCAGCACCCATATCTTCAAGGGCTTTCGCCTTCTTGATATAATAGTCAAGACTGTACACGTCTCCGCCCAGCCTCGGTTCCGTCAATGAATAGCAGATGCAGCCCTGGAAATGGGCCCCGCATTCTTTAATGACCGGGACTACGGCTTCAAAATTTCTAAAATCATTCAGGGCATCAAAGGTCCTGAAAATTTCCATGCCGTTATCCACCGTCTTTTTGACAAAGAGTTTTGCCACGTCATCAGCATAATTTCTATACCCCACAAGGTTCTGGCCCCTTAGGAGCATTGAAAAAGGAGTTTTCTTAAAATACCGCTTCAGGGTTCGAAGTCTTTCCCAAGGGTCTTCTCCCAGAAAACGGTGCATGGTATCAAAGGTTGCCCCGCCCCAGACTTCCACGGCCCAGAAACCGATCTGGTCCATTTTTTCCGCCACAGGAATCATGTCTTCCGTTCTTCCCCGTGTTGCAAAAAGGGACTGGTGCCCGTCCCGCAGGGATAAATCTTCAATTTTTAAAGGATTTTTCGCCTTTGGCCGATCTTTTTCATAATTCATCTCAACCTGTTCTACCTGATTGTACTTGCTCATCTCATTTCTCCCGGGTATTTTAAAAATTATTTTTTTAAAAATTATTTAAACATTCGAAGCTGCATCATGGAATTGGCCTGCATATGGTCCTGTCTTCCAGATATCCCCCATATATTAAGCGGCCGGACCATCGGCTGAGCAATGACAGCCGCTTTTGGTTCCGGTTCCTTAATTTCAGGAGCAGAATATTCTGCTTCTTCTTCTTTTGTCTTCATAACCATCATAACAGCCGCAACAGCTGCTAAAGCTTTCTTTTTATTCATTTTTTATTCCCCTCCTTTATACCGGTATATTCCCGTGCTTTTTGGCAGGCCTGAGCTCTCTTTTCGTCAACATGGCCTCAAGGGCATCAATGAGACGAGGCCTTGTTTCCGACGGCCGGATCACGGCATCCACGTACCCCCTGGCCGCAGCACAATAGGGATTGGAGAATTTTTCATTATATTCTGTAATTTTTTCTTTTCGTTTGGCAACAGGATCATCTGCATTGCTGATTTCTTTGGCATGAATGATATTGGCGGCTCCTTCTGCTCCCATGACCGCTATCTCGGCCGTGGGCCATGCAAATGCCATGTCAGCCCCGAGATGCCTTGAACACATGGCCAGATAGGACCCGCCATAGTCTTTCCGGGTGATCAGAAGCAGTTTGGGTACCGTTGCTTCGGAATAGCACCATAGAAGCTTTGCCCCATGCCGGATGATCCCGCCCCATTCCTGAATGCTTCCGGGCAGATATCCCGGGACATCGGCAATGGTGAGCATGGGTATATTAAAGGCATCACAGAACCGGATAAACCGGGTGGCTTTATCTGAGGCATTGATATCCAGGCATCCGGCCAGAAAACTGGGCTGATTGGCAATAATGCCGATGGTATGGCCGCCCAGCCTTGCAAAACAAACCACAATATTTTTTGCAAAATATTGATGGGGTTCAAAATATTCCCCGTCATCCACGATGGAAGAAATCACATCCATGATATTATAGGCCCGGGCGGGATTATCCGGGATAAGGGTATCAAGGGATTCATCCATGCGGTTTTTATCATCACTGGGTTCAACATAGGGAGGGTCTTCCATATTATTGGAGGGAAGATAGGACAAAAGTTTTCTGATCTGCAGGATGGCATCTTCGTCCGAATCGCAGGCAAACTGGGCCACACCGGATTTCTCGTTATGGGTCATGGCCCCGCCAAGCGCCTCAAAGGTAATTTCTTCACCAGTCACGGCCTTGATCACATTGGGGCCGGTAATGAACATATAGCTGGATTCCTTGACCATAAAAATAAAATCCGTCATAGCCGGTGAATAGACGGCACCGCCTGCCGTGGGTCCCATGATGGCTGAAATCTGGGGAATCACACCGGAAGCAGCCGAATTTCTAAAAAAAATCTCACCATAACCGGACAGGGCATCAATCCCTTCCTGGATTCTGGCACCGCCGGAATCGTTCATCCCGATGACGGGAGCCCCTGCCTTGATTGCCATGTCCATGATCTTGCAGATCTTTTTGGCCTGCATTTCCCCAAGGGAGCCGGCCCTGGATGTAAAATCCTGGGCATAGGCAAATACGATCCTGCCGTTCACCCTGCCATGGCCTGTTACAACACCATCAGCCGGGATTTCCACATTTTCCATTCCAAAATTGGTGCAGCGGTGGGTGACAAACATATCCAGTTCCCTGAAACTTTCCTGATCAAAAAGGAGGTTCAACCTTTCCCTGGCATTTAATTTCCCGCTTTCGCGCCGTTTCAGAAGCGCTTTTTCTCCTCCCATGGCCATGACGGCCTTTTGTTTATTCTTAAGCTCTTGGATCTTGTCAGATGTGAGTCCCATAATACAAACCTTTCCTTATTATTAATTCATTTCTTTATTGTTTGATACTGAACCGCCATGCACAAAATCAATCCTTTGGATGATCATCCGGCAGGCACCCGATACATTCGTTTCAATCCAATGGAAATACTTTTTTTTCTTGTCTTTTCAACTATTTCCAGGGCTTTTTTAAGACCTGTCCGGTGCCTGACACAGGTAAACCAAAAATTGTAGTGAACTACAAGTCGCGTCAGCATGTCAACAATTAATCTTGGTTTCTGATTTTTATTAAAACCCGGCGGTTCTCATTGATGATTTTTCATCACCCCTTTCCTTTTCAAATAAATTAAAGCCCTTAGTCGAATTTTACAATTTGTCAACACTAATTCAAGAAAAACCCAAAGTCAAGAATCTCATTTGTCATCTGCTGATTTGATCTTCATGGCAGGCATTCGGCCGGGAGGAAGAAAGGCAAAATCCGATGGCTGTTCATCGGACAAAATGAATGGGAGGCTCCGGTTGTCTGAAACAGGTTCCGATAACCGGAGCTAAAATGTTTAAGACCGGCTTGCTGCCAATCGTTCGGAAAGGTGTTTTGTATTTCCTACAAAAATGCACTGGGTCGGACAGGCCTGGCTGCAGGCTGTTCTTTCACCCCTATTGAGTTTATCCACACAGAGATCACATTTGACTGCAAACTCTGTTTCCTCATTGAACTGCATGGCACCGAACGGACAGGCTTCAACACAGGCCTGGCAACCGATACAGGCATCTTCGTTGATGAGGACAATACCGTTTTCATTCTTATAAATTGCCTCTGTCGGGCAGGCTTCCCTGCAAGGGGCATTCGCACAATGGTGGCAGAATATGGGGATATAATCAGGGCTTTTTTCCAATACCCGGACCAGTCTCGGTCCAACCCCCAGTGAATGCTCCTGTTTGCAGGCCACTTCACATGCATGGCACCCCATACAGTCTTCTTTAAAAAATATCAATGATGTCTTTGCCATCTTAATTTTCTCCTTCATTCCTCTTTTGATTGTGAATATGCTTTTATTCACCGGATTCATTTGATCCTTCTATTTATTGACGCGATTTCCCGGCTGTTTATCATCCCCCTGACACAGCGGACCTGATAGGCATTTGTTTTATAATAACTGAGCACATAGGCCCCATCGAACATGATGATCCAGGCATTTTGAGTATTTTCCCCAAAAGTTGTGGATGACCAGTAGGACAGATGATCTCTAAAAGGGACCGCCTCCCGCATGACCGGCCTGTATCTGCTCCTGTCCAAAAGGCTCTCCAATTCCCTGAGGCTGGGGAACCGCCAGTCCTGATGATGGTCCAGGGACAGGGAGCCTGCATATTCGAAAGCTTCATACCAACTCATTTCACCCGGCGAGTCAAGCTGCCATTCAAGCCCTGTCAGCGGGTCCGGCCATGTCTGTCTGTTTTCAGACCGGGGAGACATTGCACAAACAATTTCTTAAATTGGTTGATCCTATGGCAGGGTCAAGGGTTTCATAGGCATTATCCATGAGGATGTTGATATTGGATATATCCCAGCCATGACCCGGGCCTTCCATTTCAGGGTACCACCAGCCGTGCTCTGCAACAATGACCCTGGGGTCGATCCATTTGTTGAATTTGGCTTTCTCTTTTACCCGGCCCCGGGGGGATTCTATCCAGACCCAGTCGCCTTCTTTGATATTCTCCTTTTTCGCTGTGTCCGGATGAATCTCAACAATGGGCTCAGGCCTGATTTCCCTTAGCCAGGGTTGCATCCGGTTGGCAGAATGAAAAAAGGTCGGGGTTCGTAACCCGGCATTTAATATATATGGAAATTTTTCAAGCAGTTCAGGTTTGGAAACAGGGCTCTCTGGGATTTCCGTGTATTTAGGGAGGGGGTCATATCCCCATTTCTCCAACACGGTTGAATAGAGTTCCACTTTGCCTGTGGGCGTAGAAAATCCTCTTTCCTTATATTTCTGATAAACCATTTCACCCTTGAGATACCCCTTTTTCTTAAATTCCTCCCAGGTTAACCCGGCAGGTTCCAGCAGGTAATCAAGGGCATCTTCCACGGTGGGCCACCATTCCTGACCCATTTTTTTACCCAGTTCCATGAAAATTTTATGGTCCTGCCAGCATTGACCGATTTCAACACATTTCTGCCGTGCGATGACAAAACCGTGGCGTTTCCAGTTGTCTGCCACATGATCCTGTTCCAGCCAGGTCCCGGCAGGCAGGAAAATATCCGCCAATTCGGCCGTTGGTGTTAAAAAGAAATCAATGACCACCAGAAATTCCAGTTTCTTCAGGGCTTCATAGGCCTCTCTGGCATTTGCCCGTGTCATGACCGGGTTTGTTCCGCACAAAAGGCCTGCCTTGAGCTGGTAAGGCTTTCCGGTTAAAATAGAGTCCCAGGCTTTTTTGGGATTGATGAGGGCAACTCTTCCACCCAGTTTAAACTGCTCTCCTCCCAGTCTTTTGGCTATTTGTTCTTTGGATAAATCCTTGTGTCTGGAAAATTCGGACACTGTCCGGGTCGGCGGGTTTACATAAAGGACGTTCCCGCCAGGGGTGTCCAGGTTGCCGGTGGCTGCCATCAACCCGGTGATCAGGCGCGTGCAGTCGGCACAATTATTGCTTTGCTCTGTGGGAACCCCCCAGTGGATGCAGGCCGGTTTTGTCTTGGCATAGAGCTGTGCTGCCTTTCGGATGAGTTCTTTGTCCACCCATGTAATTTCCTGGACTTTTTCCAGGGGAAAGGTCTTGACGCGTTCCTTGAATTGATCCCAGCCATTGATATAATTCTGTACAAATTCCTTGTCATAGAGTTCTTCATCAATGATGACATTGAGAAACCCCATGGCCAGTGCGGCATCGGTTCCCGGTCTGAGCTGAAGCCAGAGATCGGCTTTTTTAGCTACAAATCCCTTCCTGGGATCAATGCAGATGAGTTTTGACCCTTTTTTATAATTGCTCCAGAAGTCCGTGCCCTTATATTCGTCAGGGTTGGTCCATTGGGGATTGCATCCCCACATGACGATACATTTGGGCTCCCCCCTGTAATCACAGATAGGGAGTGTGCCGACCGTTATCAGGGTTGATGCAACCCTTGAGACATAGCACATATGTCCTGCAGTAAGGACATTGGGAGTCCCCAGAAGGTTGGCAAACCGGTAGAGATGGCTTTCATAATCCCTGCCTGTCCCCTGCCCGATGACGATATGTTCGGCGCCATATTCATCTTTGACGGCTTTGAATTTTGCAGCGATTTCATCAAGGGCAGCATCCCAGGTAATCCTCTGCCATTTCCCATCCACTTTTTTCATGGGATGGGTGATCCTGTCCGGACTATAGGCCATCTGGGTTACGGCCAGACCTTTTGAACACAGGGTGCCGTTGCTGATGGGGGACTCGGGGTCCCCTTCCACCTTAACAACCCGCCCGTCCTTGACATGGGCGATGACCCCGCAGCCGCCATGACAATTTCTGCAGGCTGTTCTGATCTTTTTTACCTCACTCATTTTTTTCCTCCTTGGCATGTTTAATAACCGATGATCTATGATTTATAAATTCTGCTTAATTTTTTTTTCAATATCTTCCCTCAGGGTTCTCTTATCCAGTTTCTGTGCGGCAGTGTAGGGCATGGCATCAATGAATTCTATCCTTTCCGGGAGTTGAAGAACCGATGCCTGTTTTGATTTTAAAAAGGCAATAACCCTGTCAAAGGTTAATTTCACTCCGGTTTTCGGCTGGATATAGGCACAGGCCTTTTCACCCAGGCGGGGATCGGGCATGGGGATTACGGCAACCGCCGCAACATCCGGGTGTTCGCTGATCAGCCCTTCGATTTCCCTGGTGCTGATACTTTCCCCGCCCCGGTTGATCATTTCCTTAATGCGGCCGGTCAGTGTGATATAGCCGTTTTCATCAATCCTGGCCACATCTCCGGTCTTAAAAAATCCGTCCGCAGTAAATACTTTTTGATCTTCTTTCGGATTGTTGTAATACCCTGTAAACACGCCCGGGCCTTTAAGCACCAATTCCCCTTCCGATCCAGGCGGCAGGGGATTTCCTTTGATATCAACGACTTTGTAAATATCATAGGGGCAGGTCGGCCTTCCCACTGTGGTGCAGATAGTTTGGATATCATCCATCGTCCGCGTGATGGATGTCATCCCCTCTGTGGCTCCATAGCCGTTGTAAAATTTCATGTTTAATCTTTCCGTTACATTTCTTACAAGATCCGGGTGGCTTGCTCCGCCGGCACTGTGCATTTTTTTCAGGGAGCTTAAATCATAATTTTTGAGATTTTCATATTGGAGCATTTTCTGGGCAAGGGCAGGAACCCAGATGATGGAAGTGATTTTTTCCTTTTCAATGGCTTTGCAGATGTCTTCATTATCCGTAGAATCCAGGAATATGGTTTTCCCGAGTGTGATCAGGTTTCCCAGGAACCCCTTTGAAAAAGACAGGTCATGTCCTATGGGACCGGCGATCAGATTAATATCCTCGGAATGCTGATCCCAGGATCTGGCGCAATACTCAGTACCCGTGATCAGACTGTTGTGGGTCCTTGGAACGATCTTGGGCTCGCCGGTCGTGCCCCCGGTGGGTCCCATGTGGGCCACCTGCATGGGGTTTGGTCTTAAAGCAGCAAGACGGGCCAGGCTGTCCTGATCGGATTCTGTACCGGCGATGAGGTTTTCAAGGCTTGAAAACGGCTGCTCATCCGTATGGCCCCGAACGGTAACAACGGTTTTAAGTCCCGGATGTTCCTTTATCACATCATTTATAATAGGAGTGTAATCCGTCTTTTTATACCGGGAAGCGACAATCCATGCCGTAGCCCCTGAAAGCCTTACCAACCGGTTAATTTCAAACTGCCGGTACCGGTCGATCAATAATACTGGGATGGCTCCGATTTTTTGAAGTGCAAAATAGCTATAAACAAATTCGTTCCAGTTGGGGAGCTGAACAAGAACCCTGTCCAGGGGCCAGATACCCAGGTCGGCCAATCCTATGGCCAGCCGGTTTGTTTTATTTCTTGCATCCCCGTAGGTAATGCGGGTATTTTGATCGACAAACGCTTCCTTTTTCGGATGAATGTCCGCAGCCCTGTCCAGGAGATCACCCAGGGTCAACCCTGCCCACCATCTTAATGTATTATAGGTTTCAGCATCTTTTTCTTTATAGGGGATGAAGCCTTTTAAATAATCTATCATGGATCACCTTCCATTCAGCTATGTTATGATTGACCGGGACACTCATTTAAAAAATCACAAATGATTCTCAAGCGGGTGTGTGTTGGTTTTTAAAATTGACTTTCAATTTTTTTTGCGATCTCTTTTAAAAAATCGATATATGATTTCAGGGATGTTTCTTTGATCTGGGTTTTAAGCCCGACGGCCCAGATCGCACATTGAATTTTTTTTCTGTTTAACCTTAACGGAATTGCCAATGCCCTGATTCCTTTAAGATATTCTTCATCTTCAAAGGCAAACCCCTCATCTTTGACCTTCATGACGCTTTTTATGTATTCATTTTTATCTTTGCCTGAAAAATGAATGTATTTCTGCGATTTTTCATCAGAAAGGATCTCATTGATTTCTTCTTCTTTTAGTAAAGAAAGAAATGCTTTCCCGTGGGCCCCGGCAACCAGAGGGATTCTGGCGCCAATTTCAGATGAAATTTTTAAATCATGAGAAGAATCATATTTATCAATGATAACGGTCTTTAAATCCGAGCGGATCCCGAGAAAAGCGGAAAGACCGGTTTTTTCGCTGATGCTTTTTAAATACGGATGAATGTTTCGTATCAGATCAGACCCCTGTTCGGCAGCTTTTCCCAGCACATAGAGATTTGTACCGAATCCGAATTTATTGTCCTTATTCTCCAGTACACCCAGGTCAGACAATGTGTAAACAATATTAAACACAGTGCTTTTATTTAAATTGATTTCGTTTGATATTTCCGTAATTCCAAAAGGCTCTTTTGATTTTGCCAGAAGTTCTAATATTTGAAAGCATTTATCAATGGCAGGCACTCTTTTAAATTCCATTTTTTATCCTTATATAATTAAACAATTCTCTATATAAAACAATTGTTCTCATTATAGAATAGAGAAAGAAAGCCTGTCAATAAAAAAATATCAGGACGGTTGAAGGGTGCCTTGGAAAAGAAAAAAGGAATTAATAAAAAAAGATCCGGACGATGTTAAAGGCAATTTTTAAAAATTTCATATATATCCTCCGGGATATCCATGGCTTTGAAATTGTTCAGATCCTCCACACCCATGCAGATTCGCTTTTCAACTCCCTTGACCATGATTTTCCCTGTGGATTTATCAGTGATGGCATGATTCAGGATAACAGTTTTTTTTTCAAGTTTTTCAATGTGGGTGGTGATGATAATGTCCTGGAGATACCGGCCCGGTCTGATATATTCGCAGGATGTCTTTACAAGGCTGAATATGAGTTGGCGGTTCCTCCATAATTTGACCAGATCAAGGGAGATCTTTTCAAAAAACAAATG
>MGTJ01000046.1:0-5057 GCA_001799395.1 Desulfobacterales bacterium RIFOXYA12_FULL_46_15
CCTTCCAGCCGGATTTCCTCATCCAGCAATACATCCTTGCCCGGGTTGTTGCCGTTCACCCCCAGGACCAGAAAATCGCCGCATTCGGATGCAAATCTGAGAAGCCTTAAATGGCCGGGATGGACAATATTGAAATTTCCGGATACAAAGACAATTTTCTTTTTGCCCTTTGCCTGCTGCCTGATCTGATTGATGATGTCTTCACTTTGAAGGTGCATGATGATTCCTTAATGATTTGGCTTACCTAAGTAAACTATCCTAAGTCAGATAAAATTTTTATGCATGGGCGGCAATCCTGAATGAAGCGCTGGTACTTCACCTAAAGCCTTAATACTGTCCAGATGCTCGTTTACCTTGTGCTGCAGACAAAGACACCCGCACATGGTTCTGGCATCAAATTTTTCCGATGCTATCAGATCCATGACCTGCCAGTATCTTTCGCTCTCCCAGATCTCTTTAAATGAAGTTTCCACAATATTTCCTATATGATATTTGCTGTACTGGCTGTTAAAGAGCATGCCGCAGGGTGCCACAAGCCCTGAGCCGGACATCTGCAGGATAAAGGGCGGACCAAAGCACCGGCTGTAGCTCCTTTTTCCGTCACTGAAAATTTTCGACCACTTGGCAGACACCTGAAATTTATCTGTAGAATAGGATTCAGCCTTTTTCAGGATTTCCATCAATGCATGGTATTTACTATAATCAACTCCCAGAGACCCTTTTTCATCATCACTGCAATGCTTTATCACAAGATAATCCACCAAAAGATCCCGGCTGAGCTCTGTCAAAGGGATAATCTGGTCTGAAAATTCAGGCATGAGAACCATCTGCATGCCCAGGGTCACATCGAGTTTTTTCTGCTTTTTGATCCGAACTGACTGCCTGATGGTGTCAATGACACGGTAAAAGCATTTCTTGCTCACCCCATGAATCCTGGCATACCGGTCTGCCTCGCCTGCTGATACATTAAACCTGAGATAGGTCAGGGCCGGCAGGATATCTTCAAGTTCATCCGGATTCAAAAGAAATCCGTTTGTGCCAAGCGCCATGTCAAGCCCGTTCTCCCGGCCGCGCAGGATAGCGTCTTTTAAATACGGGCTGCAGGTGCTCTCTCCGTCACTCACAAAACTGACAGCTTTTACTCCGATTTTTGCAGCATCGTCAAGAAACCTGAAGATAACATCCCGGGTCATTTTTTTTTCATCATTCTGCTGAAGCTTTCCATAACAATATACACAATTATACGAACATCTTCTGGTTAATGCACAATCAATGGTAATGGGGGCTATTCTTTCCCCCTTAAGCCAGGCTTCCACCCTTTCACGGTGCCATGCAAGCTTGTGTCCGTCCAGTATGTATTGACTCATTTTTTTTCTCTCAGTTATAAGTTCAAACCCTGATATACCCGGCCTTGTCATCCAGTATCCAGTCCCGCACAAGACTCGAAAACCCGGGTGCATCTTCAATATAAGGGTCAAAAACCCGCATACCGATCAGTTCCATGATGATTTTGTCATCACGGCCGCAGCAATGGGAGTCGCCCAGAAATTTAAAATAATCGTTGGCGCCCGTTCCGATCAATTTTACATTCAGGCCCTGCAGGACAATATCGTTTCTGACCTGTTCAATGGCACGGAATGCCAAAAAATTGACCATACAGTATATGATGGGTTTAAGACCGGTCATGGCCATACCGGCAGCAATGCCCACCATGCCCTGCTCCATGATGCCAAGATTGAACAACCGGTCCGGGAACCGTTCTTTAAAAAGATCAATCACCCCGAACCCCATATCTCCCACCAGAAGTACAATACGCTCATCTTTTCCGGCATGGTCAAGAATTTCATTGATAACCGCTCCCCGGTAATTGATATCATTCATACCGCACCCCTTTAGCCATCTCTTCTTTTGTGGGCACCCTGAAATGAAATTTGGTAACATTCTCCATGGCTTTGATGCCGTACCCCTTGACGGTTCTGGCAAGAATAGCTTTGGGTTTTTGTAGCAAAGGCTCTTGTGCAGCCCTGAATGCCTGTTGCAATTCTTCCATACAATGGCCATTGCACAAAATAACCTCACACCCGAAGGCAGAAAATTTTCCCATGAGGTCTTTATAAAAATCTTCAGGAGACAGCACATCGGATAATGTGTCCATTGCCTGGAGGCCATTGCAGTCCACAATGATAATAAGGTTCTTCAATTTATATTTTGCCGCAAACTGAATGGCTTCCCAGTTGCTTCCCTCCTGCATTTCACCATCCCCTGCAATGCAAATGGTCCGGTATGGCAATGATTGAAGCCTGGCTCCAAATGCCACTCCGGCAGCCATGGGAAGGCCATGTCCCAGTGCCCCGCATCCGGCCTCGATACCATGGGCCGGGCTCCGCTCTATGCATCCTTTTAAAAAACTGCCGTTATAAAAATCTTCCCAGTCTTTGGAGTCAATATACCCGATATCCGACAGTATGGCATAAAGTCCGTATGCACCATGGGCTTTTGAAAAGATTAACCGGTCCCGGCCTTCCCATTCAGGGTCTTTATTAATATTCATCTCCTGGTAATAGAGATAGGTCAGGATATCCACGCAGGAAAGCGAAGGGGCAATATGCCCGGCTCCATTTTGGATGGAAACCTCAACCAGCCTTTTTCTGATCATGTCTGCCTTTTTTTCAAGACCTTCCATTGCCATTATTCTTTCCATGCATACCCCTTAATCTATCCCTGCATCCGGCCCTGCATCAGGTCCTGCATCAGGATTAAATAAAATTGACATGATCATTTGGATTTTTAAGTTCCCAAAGATATCTGTTGATATTGTCCATTCTGCAGTTCACCCTGCAGGTATCAACGGACAAGCTGTTTTCGGCCAGTTCAAGAGATTTTTTGCGTCTATCCCCTTCCCAGATGTTCTGAAATGTATCTTCATTGATATTGCCGTATAAAAACCGGTCATCATTCAGATACATGCTGCATCCCCAGACATTTCCGCCAGCATCGATATAGGACCAGAACGGGAGGCCAAGACATCTGTCATAGCCTTTGCCGGCTGCATCCCACTGCTGCATGGTATTTAGTCTTACAATGACAGAAAACCGGTCTGTATTATATTTTTCAAGTGTCTTTCCCAGGTCGTAATATTTTTTGTAGGAAATGTCTTGATATTTCCGGGTTATACTCTGGGGATGCTGAGAATATGGTTTTACAACCAGATAATCCATCCCGATTTCCCTGGCCAAAGCCACAAGTGTCTCGATCTCATCCTCCACTTCAGTCAACAGAAGGATCTGTATGCCAAGCGTGCAACGGACATCATGTTTTTTCCTGTAAAAAGCCGCATGGCTGAGATTTTTAATGACCTTGTCAAAGTCCCTGGCCCGGGTTCCGTGTATACGGGCATAGGTATCCGGGGTACCGGCATTGACGCTGAATTTTATCCATGAGCAGAAAGGCAGGATTTCCTCGGCAAGGTCCGGATTCATCAATGCACCATTGGAAGTTACAGCCACATCAATGCCCTGCTGTTTTGTCAACCGGATGATCCCACCGATGTCCTGATGCAGAAAGGGTTCTCCTTCCCCTGCGTACATGATGGATTTCAAGCCGAGCCCGGCCATTTCCGGTAATATTTTCCCCATGACCTCATGGGAAATCTTTCTTGGTTTGTATCCCATGAAATCCAGGCCGCAGAATACGCACCTGTGATTGCAGGCACCGATCGGGCTGATCTCCATATATATGGGGTAGATCAGCTCACCATCCTGCCAGGATTTTACCCGTGACACATGGTACATTAATTTATGGCTGTCAATTTTAAATTTATCCATTTAATGCCTGTTTTATGATCCTGTTTACCTGATCACTGCAAAATTAATACCA
This sequence comes from Desulfobacterales bacterium RIFOXYA12_FULL_46_15, assembly GCA_001799395.1. Taxonomy (GTDB): domain Bacteria; phylum Desulfobacterota; class Desulfobacteria; order Desulfobacterales; family Desulfobacteraceae; genus Desulfobacula. Next base: position 3,877 of record MGTJ01000046.1, read on the forward strand.
GTCTTAGTTGTTCTAATTTTCATTTCCAAGATATTTAAACCAGTCTTTTGTGGCACCCTCTATTTTTTCCGGGGTCCAGACAGGGGCCTGCCTCCAGTAATCAATATGGTTAAGCATAATCTTTACACCTTCCTCAAAAGAAACACGCGCCTCCCAGCCCAATTGATTCTTTATTTTCTTAATATCGGCAAAGGTGCAATCCGGTTCTCCGGGACGTTTTGGAATATGGATGATTTCGCCTCCCATCAATTCCACTAGATGATTGACACTGTAAGTGTGGCCACTCCCCAGATTGAATATTTCATTTACGATGCCTGATTTTGCTACCTCAATATAAGCGTCAACAATATCGGTGACAAATGTGAAATCACGGGTCTGGGTTCCGTCACCAACAATCGTATAAGGCTGATTATTAAGCTTTTGAGCCAGAAACACCCCGAATACGGCACCATAGGTTCCGGATGTGCGTGAACGGGGGCCATAAACATTAAACATCCTCAAGGACACGACAGGCAGCCTGTATATCTTCCCCCAGTGCAGCACGTATTGCTCTCCCACGGTTTTTGTCAGCGCATAAGGATATTGAGGCCGTATGTCTGCTGTTTCAGGGGTGGGATAACAATCCGGAACCCCGTAGCAGGAAGAGGAAGCCGCATAAACAAACCGTTCAATGCCGTGTTTCCTGGATGCTTCCAGCACTGAAATAGTACCGTCAACGTTTGACCTGTGATAATCAAACGGAGCTTTTATGGATGGTACGATATCAGCCAGGGCTGCCATATGAAAAACCCAGTGAATGTCTTTGAAATATTTTTCTATTGCTTTATGGTCGGAAATATCAGCTTCGATCAGGTTTAAATGCGGATTATTCTTATGATGTTCAAGATTTTGAGATCGGCCTGTTGAAAAATTATCCAAGACCACTACGTCATGTCCGTCATTTAAAAGCCTGTCCACCAGATGGCTTCCGATAAACCCGGCCCCGCCTGTTACCATTGCTCGTTTCATACTCTTCCCTTTGATTTGATCGATCAGATTGATTTTTAACGCTGCTTCTTCCCGGTTTTTTCCAGCCACAAGGATTCTATCACTGAATGAAGGAGGGCTTCATGCCCGAGTTCTACAATGCCGTAGAGATCTGCTTCAATAAAAAAAGACAGGTCGCTTTTATGGTTCCACAG
>MGTJ01000046.1:5078-56358 GCA_001799395.1 Desulfobacterales bacterium RIFOXYA12_FULL_46_15
GCTGAGAGTGATCAGGGTCATGTTTTTTCTTATGGCCAGATCGGCTGAGTTTACTATATTTGCCGAATTTCCTGAACTGGAAATGGCAATTAAAAGATCCCCCGGACCTGCCATCACTTCCAAGGGCCTTGTATAAACGTTTTCATATCCAAAATCATTTGCCATACAGGTCATGAGAGCCGTGTCGCCCAGGTATATGGATTTTGCACCCAGCTTATTCAGAGCATCCTGGGCCAGATGGGAGCACATGGCAGAACTGCCGCCGTTTCCAACCCAGAAAATGGACGCATTTTTTTCGACTGTCCGGTCAAAAAGCGCCATGGCTGCCGGCAATCCCCTTTTGATATCAATCTCTTGATTATCCTTTTTACAAAAAGAGGCCAGTACTGATTTATTCAAATTGACAAGCCAGTCATGCGGGCTATAGTGAAAATCCATGGTTTCATCTCCTTTTTGTATGGGGTATATGACAATGATATCGGTTAATATGGCAAGTTCATTTAACCAAAAAACATTTTTGTTGGTTAAGAAATTGAGCTTGCCATGAGGGAAGGAGACTGATAGAGATACAAAAAAAGGCGTATCAGTTTGAATGCATATCAGTTTAATTACTGAAAATTGCCAATCTTAAGATCGGGGCTTTCAATTATGATTCATTTTGTCGTGACAGTGGCTGATTTACCGGACAATGTAAATTATACCATTTATGGTGATGATGAATATGCTGAATTTTCTAAAATACTATTAAAAAAATGTGGGCATACAGTTTTTGACGATGTTTCGTCCATGCCGTTCAACGCAGTCAATTTCATTATTGTATCTTCACCGCAATGGCCTGTTATATCAAAAGAACTGTCCGATAATGGGCATGAAGTTATCATTTTATTACACCCTGATGGCAATATCTGGTCCTATTATTGCCTGACAAAAGAGATCATCGCTGATGTCCAGATAGAAGAAAAGACAAAGGTTTCTGTAAAAACAAAAAATTTCTACAATCAACTTGCTAAGCAAACCTCCATTATAAAAGAGGATGACGGCAGATTTAAAACTTTTGATAGCCATTATCACCCCCATTTTGAAGAATTATTCAAAAAACACAAAGAAGAAATCGATTTTGTTGTGCACCAGTTAAGTGATGCTGAAAGCCGCGGACTTTTCAACTTTTTGCTGACTGCCAAGTTTGAAGATTACGTTCAGTATTACCTTCCTAAAATGTTTTCCCATATTCAATACATGGATTATATAAATCTTAAGCCCGGCGATGTCGTCATTAACGGCGGGGTAGAAACCGGGTTTGAAATCCCATATTTTACGGCAATGTTGGGAGGGAAAGGTGAAATTCACTGTTTTGACCCGCTGGGATTCAGTCTTTTAGCTGACTATATCAAACCGTGTGTTGATGCCTTCCCCGGGACAATCATCAACCACCAGGTGGCACTGATGGATTACAATGGTGAAATCGAACTGGGTACTGAAGGGCCCCAGGCAGAAATAAAAATAGTTCAACTGAATAAAGAACTGAATAAGAACTTTTCCACAAAGAATTTTCCATGCGTGACCATTGATTCTTTTATGGAAAACCAGAAATTATCCAGGATTGATTTGATCAAACTAGATCTGGAAGGGGCTGATGCCCAAGCCCTCAATGGTGCTATGAAAACCATCAAACGATATCGCCCCCAGCTCGCCCTAAGCATTTATCACTTTCCTGAAGATCTTTTTACCATACCCTATTTTTTTATGAACAGATTGCAGGAATATTATTATTTTCTTGGTCATTACAGTTTTGCAAGGTGGGAAACAATTTTATATGCCATACCCAGGGAAAAGCTGTTTCCAAAGAAGCTGGTCTGCCAGCTATAGCGACGGAGTTCAGAAATGAACAATTCATCAGAAAATATTCAGAAAGAAACCCAAATTGAAATCCGAAACAAACTCGTGGAAAAAGATTTCAAACAGGCTGAAGACTTGCTCCAAAAAATGGCGGAGAGTTTTTGCAACATTCCCCATGCAATGAAAAATATTTTATTCCTCGGGAATCTGCTTTTGGCTTCCGGTATCCCTGGAAAACATATTGCAAGCCTCTTAAGCCTGAGCTCAAAAATGCTTTTTAATCTCTTTGCTGCTGATGATATTTTTAATTACCTGATTGAATTCCAAAAACAAGATCCAGAGTTGTACAGGTATATTATCCAGTTTGATGAAAAAGAATTATTCAAGTCAAAAGGATGCGTGTCCATAGATACTCCGCTCAATTTTGATAAAAACATAGCCTGGCTTAAAATCTATAACAGAAAATTTCTCAAAGACATTTTTAGTGATCTTGCATACAAGCGTGACAAAGCAATGGGAAGCTTTATTGAATCAGCATACAGCACTCCCGATTACATATATTATTCCATTGATAAGATCTGGCATTCACTAACCCTGCCAAAAATAGAGACTCAGATCGATGCAGACAATTCAATTATTACATTGCTGTATCAGTTCAATGACCTGAATAATTTAGCAGCATTTATTCATCAGCATAAACCCGTGGTACTCGTTAATGATATTCTTAAATTTGACCGTTATGTGATTATTGACAGGCCAAGTGTTTTAACAGCCCTGCAGATACTTGCTCTCTTTGACCTCGAAGGAGGAAATTACAGAGTCCATTTCATGGCAGAGCCCTGCTGGAAAAAAAGATTAACCAGTTATGTCACGAATGGTTATTTTATGCCTCAAAAAATCATTGCCGGGCAATATCATTTTGAAATTTTAAAACAATACACTACCCTTCTCAGCAGTTATTATGAGAACATATTGCCAAAAGCAAGGGCTGAAAAATTAAAACATATTTATCCGGTTCATTATTTAGCCAATCTTAAAAAAGATTTCAAAGAAGATATATCAAAATTGAGGATAATGATCCTCACTTCTAGGCATTCGACCTATATTCAATATGCATCCGAGGAATTGAAGAAAGGATTCAAAGCCCTTGGCTGTGCTTGTGTTCTCTTAAGAGAAAGGCCTTATCAGGGGAGAGGGTATACTGTTGAATTTGTTTTTAAAATTATTGAAAATTTCAAACCAAACCTGATCCTTGCCATTAATAATTTCAGGGCACCTTTTCTTTCAGCCTTTTTACCCAATATCCCTTATGTGACCTGGGTTCATGATTATCCGGAAAACCTGCCCGGTTCCTGCGAAAAAATTTGTGACAATGACTTTGTTTTTGCCGCCACCCGTGCAGACCTTGAAAAAAGATTGTCTGAGACTTTTCCTGTTTTACATGGAAAAACCATCCATCTTCTGCCTTTTATCAGGAATGAAAATAAAAATATTCCGCCTGTTTCAAAACCTAAAAAACAATATGATGTGGGCTATATTTCAAATGTTCACATCCTGCCGGATGCGATCAGCTATTATGACCCTGAAAAGAAAACAGGAACCAATGAAGAAAGAGTCATCCATGATTTTATCCGGCAAATGGAAAGACTTCAACCCCATGAGTTGGCGGCCATTCTGGTATCCAAGGAAAAATGTTTCAATCTTGTTCAGCAAACCCTGGAAAGATTAGACCTGCAAATGACCCAGCCCCTGCAGATCAATTCTCCGCTGGTCATCAAAACCCTCCGGTTTCATGTGGGCCATTTTCTTCAAAAAATATTGCCGATAAAATTTTTAATTGAGAGCGGCATGGAAAAATTATTTTTAGGGGGGCAGGGATGGGAAAAAATCCCAATGTTCAGACCTTTTTCAAAAGGCCTTATCCCCCATAAAGATCTGCCCCGTGTTATGGATGATATTGCCATAAACCTGAATCTATCGGCGGTTATCACATTTCATCCTAAAGTCGGAGAGGCTCTGGAGGCCAACAGTTTTTTCATTTCTTCCTGGAAAGGCGAGGCTGACGATCTGGCCATCACTGAATTTTTTGTTGAAGATGAAGAAGTTGTCTTATTCAAGACATATGATGAACTCTTGGAAAAGATAAAATATTATCTTCAGCAACCCGGAAAAAGGGAACTCATAACCCAAAAAGCCAGGAAAAAGTTCTTTAATCTTTTCTCAGCTGAAAAGGGAAGTGAACAAATATTGAATACAGTTCTGGGTAAAGTCTAAAAATACATCACCGGCCGGTCAAAATTATTTCACTGCATCCATCAAAAATTGCTTGGCCTGAATCAATTCATTGTCAGACAGGTTGCAGATATTGATATACGGATAATCATAGGGATGCCCGAAATTGATGCAATACTCATGTTCATCCTTGATATAACCTTTCTTTAACGCTTCCAGGTACAATGCCGTTCCCGGAAAAAGCATGAGAATACCTGCATTGACCGTCTTTAACTTCAATTGTTTGATGAATGCCTCGGATTTTTTTATACTGTCCCAGGTTTCTCCCGGGGCACCTACAATAAAATTACAATTAATATTGATGATATCCTTAATTGCCATCAATTTATCCAATGCTTTTCCAATATCCAGTTTTTTACCGTATTGCTTTAAAATCTCAGGATCGGCAGACTCGATGCCAAAAGAAATGTCAAAAAGCCCTGCTGCCGAAGCCCGTTTGACAAATTCAGGAGATATCCTGTCTGCCCTGCCTTGAAACCGCCACTTAAAATCAACATCCTGCTGCATCAAAAGGTCAACAAATTCATCCGCTTTCCCGGGATGGTTTAGAAAATTATCATCCACGAAACTGAACCTGTTCACATTGTATCGTTCGTTTACATAGCACATGTGTCTGATAATACTTTGATTGGAATAGCTGGTAATTTTGTTGCCAAAGGTTAATTTGCAAAATGTGCAGCTCCCATAGCACCCTCTTGAAGTGGAAATCTCCCAGCACCGGCCGGTCTTATTCAGATAGTCAATGTATTTTTGAATGGGGAATGCATCATATAAAGGAAATTCAGATTCCTGATCAAGGTCTTTTATTCTTTCCCGGTCACCGGTAAAAACCACTTTTCCTGTATCATCCTTAAAAACAACTCCTTTTACAGATTTTACATTACTCCCGGTTTCAATGGTATCCAGCAGTTCAATAATCGTTTTTTCCCCTTCACCGACAACGGCATAATCGACCTTACACCTATCCACAAGAAGTTCCGGAATTGTAGAACCAATAGGCCCGCCGATGATGATCCGGGACTGGGGGCTGACCTCTTTTATCTTATGGGTCAGCTTGTATAGAAATGCATACATAAAATTGCCGAGAAAGCCTGACATCAGGATAAGATCGGGTTTCTCAAACCCAACGGTTTCCATGAACCCCGGGGTAGTCTCTTTGACATAGGTGTCAATTGTTTGAAAAGCAATGTCTGCCTTTTTTAGAACATTGGCAATTATTCCAAGCCCCAGAGGGTAATTTAAAGATTTGAACTTATTTTTATCGGCTTTCAGGGCCTGTGCTTCATCTAATTCAGGGATCAGATTTGCAAGAATGATCTTCACCATATCCTCCCATATCCTTTAAGTTAAGACCTGTGCATTACTTCCACCAACAATGTCTCAAGATTCTTTACATACAGTGCCGTATCAAAAACAGGTGAAAGTTTCCGGGCGCCATCAATCTTCTCCTTTACAAGGGTCAGTGCCTGCTGTGATAAAGCCAGCTCAACCGCCTTGTCTTCATAGGCCGAAAGGGTGTCCAGGACAAGTTCATCCAGGTTGGATGCGTTTAGTGTGCTTGCGGACATCCGTTGAACAAATGTTTTGCCGGGCATCGTGATCACAGGAAGCCCGGCCCACAGGGCATTGTTTGTTGTAATGCCACCATTGTACAATATCGGGTCTAGTGCAATATCCGCAAGTTTCAATCTTTCAATATGATCGGCCAGAGGGATGGATTCTGAAAAAATAAGCCGTTCACTTGAGATGCCCTGTGCCGTCACAAAATTGATTAAATTGGTTTTAGTTTCTTTATTTGTTTTTCGAAGCCATAGCACACTACCAGGAACCCTATTAAGAATCCTTACCCAGGTTGAAAATATAGTTTTGCAATATTTATAGGGTTGATTGAATGAACAAAAAACGATCCTGTTTTCCGGAAGGTTAAAATCTTTTCTGGCCCATTTTTTTTCAGATATCAGGTGAGAATAATCCATTGCCTGATAGCAATCCGGCATATATAGAAACTTTTCCGAATAATGGGCACCGGCCTGTTCCGGCGTGACAATCCGGTCTGTAATCATATAATCCATAAAATCACTGCCTGTGGTTCCGAGAAAACCTAAAAAACTGATCATTACCCTGGCTGGCCGAATTGCGCAGATCGCCAGTTTGGATTGTCTGGCAAAACCGGTCATGTCCATGAGAATATCAATCTCATCATTTTGAATTATCTTGGCAGCATCTTTAGGACTCATTTCACTGATATCCACAAACCTGTTACAACTATTCTGAATCTTTGCCGTAAAATCATCATCCGGGTTCACAGCGGTTGCAGAATATCCATACAGGCAGAAACTTTTTTTATCATGCTTTGCAAAAAGGCCGGATACGATATGACCCAGAGCATGATCTCGAAAATCCGATGAAAGATATCCGATCCTGATCTTCTGATCTTTTTTCACAAGAGCTTTTGACAATGATCTCCTATAGTTTGAAAATTTGGAATTAATCTCCCGGCTATAAGCTTTTGCAATCTCCAATTGAATTTTCTGGTCATCGTAATGTAAAAGAGAATGAAAAGGGTTTTCCGCAGGCTTTCTCTTTTGATCCAAAGCATTCATGGTGGATTTTTTCAACAATTCCCCATAGGGTATTATTTTTTCCCAATTGCATGCGTTTTGCATCAGATTATTTAAATTAAACAGTGTAATTTCATTATTCGGGTCTTTTTGCATTACCCTTTCATACATTTCAATGGCTTTTTCCGTAATACCCAGTTCCTGATAAACAATCCCGGCATTATTGAGGGCATCTGTAAAATCCCCATTTAATGCAACTGCCCGGTTAAAAAAATCCAGGGCAGTTGCCAACCGGCCCATGGATTTTAAAATAATCCCCCGGGTATTATATGCATATATAAACCCTGGATTTATCCGGATTACGGTATCACAAGAGTCCAGGGCTTCCTTGAAATAACCGGCATCATACAGTAACAGGGCAAGGTTGTAATAGGACTGGTAAAACTGAGGGGAAAGTTCTATTGCTCTTCTATAGCATTTTTCAGCTTCATGTATAACCCGTTGGTCCTGAAGGGCCTTCCCCATGTCATGCCAGGCCACCACATTGACGGAATCAATATCCAGGGCTTTTTTATACCAGGTCCGGGCATCTTGAAAATAGCCTTTTAGGTGTAAAAATTCGCCTTCCTGAATACATATCTGCGAAGTCGGCATTTCCCCGGATTTGAACATATATTTCTGGTATTTCTGAAATTGCAGGAGCCCTTCCTTATTATTTCCGGTATCAAAACAGAATATGCCGTAAAACCTGTGGAACCGGCACAGATCTATAGGATTCAGCAATTTGTAGATATGCGGATTCTCGATAAAATGTTTCATCCAGGCATCAATAATCCTCCCGGCAGCATCCCGGTCTTTGGCAACAACAGCCGAAAGGTCTTCCACAGCACTCTGGAAATACAGATTGAGTTCATGGATCAGGCCTTCATGAAAAGGGGCCATTCTCAATCCTTTGAAAACCATATAGGCCATTACATTCAAGTCGATCTCTTTCTGGGACTGGGCAAACTCATAATACTCATCCCCCTGTTTTTCCCTGACCTTAAGAATATCCCGGCCAAGGTTTGGATCATCCTTTGCCGCACGGGCAAAATCAGCTTCACTTTGCTCGTATTCTCCATAATGGCAGGCAAGCACCCCTTTATAAAATAAAACCCTGGGAATATGCTGTTCTTCCGGACCCAGTTTATTCAGCAATGACTGTAAAAAAGAAAAATTCCCGGCTTTATAATAAAGATTGCATAGATCATACAAAATTTTGGATGACAGCTTCTTGCCATCCAAACTCAAAAAGCCTTCTTCTTTTTCATAATATGAAATAACCCGGTCTAAATTCTCTCTAAAAGAAGATAGCACTTCTTTTCTGATGATATTGATCTCCCCTAGCCGGTCAATGCTTTTTTCCAGCCAGTTCATATAGTGATAAGATGTTTTTTCAAGCAGCCGGATTTCATGTTTCCTTCTTTCATCAGCCTTCAAACCCTTTGATGTAAGTTCTTCCAAGAGAGACCAGAGGACCTCTTCATTGTCTATTTCACCATGAAGAGCATCCATCCTGCTGATTTTTTTTCTGATATTTTCCGGCAGGTCTGAAAAAGATATAAACTCTTTACCTTTTATATTTTTTATTATGATTTCAGCAAGCTTATCTGTTTTCCCTGTTTTTTTCTCAACCATTGACACAACAGATCTGATTTTCTTAAACTCGGAAACAAGCTGTTTCACAGAAATCATGTTTTTCTTTTGAGTACGTTCTGCCATCATGGATTCAATATCATAGGTCTTATTGCAATATGTTTTTCCGGCTTGTTCAAGGCCCATAACCCTGGTTCCCGCAATATATACCCCGCCTTCGGTGGCATTGATATATTCTTTGGGATTGGCCTGGATGATCTCCTCAAAAATTTCTTTGTATATAAACATGGACCGGCATCCCAAAAGCGGTTTGTCACCATAGTTGGGTTTCATTGGTATGATATCGATCTTGTCTTTAAGAAGCTTCTGCCAGTTCTCCCGGTTGGAAAGGACAACATCATCTGCATGATCCTTGTCATCCGGATAACAAAGATCCTGACCCACAAAAATAATGGGAGAACATCCCATGATATTGGCCGCTATCAGGTTCACATGGGCGACTGTGCCTGTTCCAGTCGACATGGTCCGGTTACCGATGCAGAACGAAAGCCAGTGATCCATATTTTTTATGGTAAACATCCAGAAAACGCTTTTAGCCGGAAAAACCTTGGGAATTTTTGAGCAGACAGAGCTTGAACAGATAAGGGAAACTTCAGGGGCACGGGATGTCAACCCGGCAATTTTTTCCCATACAATGTCCTTGTAGTCTATGGCACTGACAAAATCAGGAACGCAATTGTGCTTTAAAAGGGTTTTTAATGCAGAGTCAACGCTGAAAATAACAGCCTTATGTCTCAGCCCGGACAACAGATGAATATTCTTGTCCAGGGAAGGGCCTGCTGCCACGATAATGGCAGGAATGTTCTTTGCAGCCCCCCTTAATTCTTCGAATTTAAAAGTCCTGCTGTAGGTTGTCAAAGAATCCATCCTGTTCCTGAAACTGTCTTTACCGTGTTTCCGGACTGTAGATCCGCCTGTATTATACCGGTTGGCATTGCTGAAGACCCTGTCCTTGACCTTTATGTATATTTCAGGAGCATACTGAAAACTGCCCTGTTGCTGTAAAATAAAAATATCCTCCATTTGAAGGGCCCGGGATATTTCAAGGATACCTCTTTCTATATCCAGGTTTTCTCCTATTTCCATCATTGCCCGGGGGTCTGATAAAAACGCAGTCAGATCGTTGTGATGCATGGCCTGGATAAAAATACCGGGATCAGGTTCAAACACTATGAGATGATGAATATTGGAGCGTTTAAGAATGATTTCATTCAGAGCAAAGCCGAGCCCCATACCGATCATGATGACTACACCATGGGAGTCCTCGGGAATCATATTAAAATACCGGAAAATCTCTGCTTCATGACCATCAGGATGAAGATAAACAAAATCCTTGTTTTTCTTTTGCAGTTTCAAATTGATGACCTTCCCCTGATCATCATTCACAGGATCACCCACAGGATTGATAGTGCCGTCAATCAGTCTTTGATATAAAAATGGGAACCGGGTTTCAAGTATGGCAAGATTTTTAGTAAAATAATCGTTCATTTTCTCGCATTTCTCCCATGGGTTGAAAATCGTTCCTGAAAACAAGTTCACTATAAAGGCACGGGTTCAATTAGTCAAAAAATAATTATCTTATGGTTTTTCTAAAGAAATGGATGGAGATGTCGATACCCATAAGCATGGATAAATAATTTTGTCATAGGGAGGTGATGCATCCAATAATTTTTAGATTTAAAGCCGTTCAATTGTTTTAACACTTTCAGGGAACGGATTCCCTGACACATCTTTTCACGGAGGAAATTTTTATGGGATTAAGAATCAACACCAATGTGGCCGCATTAAATGCACACAAAAACATGATTAAAAATGACAATGCACTTTCATCATCTCTTGAAAGATTGTCATCAGGCCTCAGGATCAACAAAGCAGCAGACGATGCAGCAGGTATGTCCATTGCAGATTCTCTGCGTTCACAGGCAAACGGTCTTGGGCAGGCGATAAAAAATGCCAATGATGGAATTAATATTGTCCAGACGGCTGATGCTGCGCTGGATGAGTCCATCAATATCGTCAATACCATTAAAACCAAATCAATCCAGGCAGCTCAGGATGGCCAGACCACAGAATCCCGGGCAGCTATCCAGTCAGACATTGACAAATTGATGCAAGAGCTTGACATGATTGCAAAAACAACTTCGTTTAACAATCAAAAGCTCCTCTCCGGTGCTTTCACCAACAAACAATTCCAGGTGGGTGCATACTCCGGTGAAACGGTCGGTGTCTCCATTGCCTCTTCAGAATCTTCAAAAATCGGCCATGTCAGCCAGTCAACGATCACCTTGAAGGATAATGCAGCCGGGGTTGTAGATCTTGGAATCTACAGCAATATCCAGAACACAACCTATAATATCAAATCTGTTGAGGTTGCCTATGACAATTCCAGGGAACATGGCATGGGGGCTGTTGCAGATGCCATCAACCAGTTAAGCGACGTATTGAGCATCAGTGCCTCGGCAACAGTTCGGTCAACAACTGAAAACGCTGTTAAGGCAGGTACGACAGACAGTCAATTTACAATTAATGACATTACCATTGGTGCCATCAATGTGGATGTCAATGATGCTTCCGGATCACTGGTAAAAGCCATTAATGCCAAGACTGCCAACCACGGGATCAAAGCATCTGTCGATTCCTCAGGATTTCTCACACTGACCTCCACGGACGGCCGGGCTATAAAAGTGGCAAACGGAGGAACCGGTACGGATACTGTGATCGGATCAACCAGTTTGTCTACCACTGGTTTTGTAACACTGATACAGGCAGGTTCCAGTGAAGTTGTCGTGAACAATGTCGGTGGCGGAGATGCGGTTTCCTTAACCACCAATCTTGAAGTCGACGGTGCTACAGCCGCAACAACGATTGCATCCAAAGCCAACACAGGATCGGTTCTTGCTGATGATTCAATTCTTGGCGCAGGATGGATTACGAGTCAGGCCATTGCCGGAACCCAACTGGCAGAGTCCTCTATTGTCACCACATCGGATTCGACCTTGACCACCAGTTCCAAGATTGCATCCGGAAGTAAGCTGGCTGCCAATTCCGAATTGACAGACAGTGTCACCATTGCCTTAACCAGCCAGACCGCTTCTGACAGCACTGTGGCTGAGGGGTCCCTCATCCAGAACAGTTCCGAGATCGGATCAGGTACCATCCTGGGCGGAAGTGCCGTTACCAGCGGAAGTACTGCCAGAACAGCCGGCGACAGCGTTTTAAAAGCCAATTCCCTGGTCGCATCCAGCTCCATCATGGCTGCCAGCTCCGTTCTTGGTGGAAATGCGGAAATCTGGGGTGATTCAGCCTCAACACTGAGCACCAGCGTTATCAAGACCGGGTCCAGTATAGCAAGTGATACGGTTGTTGCAGCCAACAGTATTTTCGGTGGCCAGGCTGAAGTCAGTTTCCGTACAACAGCCACCACGGCTGACAGTGTTCTAAAGGCCAACTCCACCTTGAATTCAAACAGTATCATTGCCGCCGGTACTGTGTTAGGTGCTACTGTCACCGCAAGCGGGGATCTGATCTCTACCGCCACAGACAGTATCCTTAAAGCAGGGTCGACATTGAACAGCAACTCCATCATTGCCGCCCAGACAGTACTTGGAGGCGGCGGAGCCCAATTGGAAAACGGTGTAACAACCACTTTTGATTCCATTATCAAAGCCGGGTCTATTGTGACGAGTGAAACCACTGTCAAAGCCGGAACTGTGCTGGGTGGAGATTTTACCGTGATGTCAGGAGCCGACATTACAACAGCAGGCGGTATCAGTTTTATTGCCGCCGGTTCAAGAATCGGTTCCGCCTCTGTCATTAAAGCCGGTACGGTTCTTGGTGCAGGCCAGACCTTGAGCGGCCGTGTCACTGCCGGTGCAACGCTGACATCCGACATCACCATCGGTAATGCCATCACTCTTTCCCAGGGGTCTATCCTCGAACTGGCCATCGGTTCACAGATCAACAGTGCCGGGACTAAAACCACATTGAAAGCCGGAACTTATATCTATGGAAACTTTATCACTGACGGCAGTTCTACCCAGACAGCCGACATGACCATGAAAGCAGGTTCCGTCATTGCATCCCATACCCAGCTGGCAAATGCTTCGTCCGTGGGTGCAGCTTTTGAAATCGGAAGCGCAACCACGCTCGTCACCACCGATGACATGACCTTGAAGGCAGGCTCTCTGATTACAAGCCAGTCAGCTATCTACAGAGGGTCGACGCTTGGATCAAATATCAGGTCAAAGGGCGGGACAACCGTTCTGGATGACATGACCATGAAAGCAGGTTCCATTGTCTCCTCAGGCACAATGCTGGCAACCGGCAGTTATATTGATGCACAGGTTAAAACCGCCGGCACGATAACGCTTGTCAATGACATGACCCTGCTGGCAGGTTCAAAAGTGGGAAGTGCCAGTGTGTTGAATACCGGATCATATCTTGCCGCAGAGCTGAAGATCAATCAGGATATGCTGATAACCCAGGATATGACCTTAGGCACCAATTCCCTCTTGACCTCAGATTCACAATTGTTTGAAGGATCGTCTGTTGCAGCCAAAGTCAGGATACAGAATGATATGGTTCTGACCGGCAACATGACGCTGAAGGCCGGTTCAAAACTACTCGCCGATTCCATCCTTGAGAATGGTTCTCAGATGGGAGTTGAAATCACCACAAAGACAGATATGGAACTGACCGATGATGCAGATATCAAATCCGGGTCAACCCTGAAACTGAATACATCATCGCTCTTTGCTGCCGGATCTACTATTGGTGCCAGCGTAACCCTTGACGGCAACCTGACCCTGACCGGGGAAATGACCCTGGGTATCGGTTCCATACTGGCGGATCAGACCGTCCTGACCGACGGATCAACCCTGGGTGCCGCCGTTACATTAAAGAACGATGAAACCGTTGACAGCAATGACATGCTGCTCAAATCAGGATCTATCCTTAAAGCAGGGACTACATTTGCAGAAGGAACTCTCCTTACCGAAGATGTGACAACCTCTGATGGAACTGTATACAAAGCCGGTACAATTCTTGCCGATGACATTGTTTCCGCCTCAGATATTACTCTCTCTGTCGATATGACCGTCCAGACCGGTTCAATCCTGAAGTCAGGGTCAACGCTTGCCGCCAATGCTGAAAACAGCTCATACGCCACCGCATACGCGAGTGATAGCGTCTATTCAAGGCTGTCAAGCTTAAGTGTTCTCACCCAGGATGGTGCCCAGACTGCCATCGCAATTGCGGATGCAGCATTAAAGGATCTTGATAAAACAAGGGCGGATCTAGGTTCTATCCAGAATCAACTGGTTTCAACCATTTCCAATATATCCACAGCAAAAGTAAATGTTAATTCTGCAGAATCATCCATTCGGGATGTAGATTTTGCAGACGAATCTTCAAACTTTACAAAGCTCCAGATCCTGCAGCAGGCCGGGACCTTTGCCATGAGCCAGGCCAATGCCAGCGCCCAGGCAGTCTTAAGCCTCCTCCAATAGGAGATAAAGCAGTAAGTTTGTAGCTTTCAGAGTTTTTTTCTAACCCATAAAAAAGCCCCGGACCTGTTCCGGGGCTTTTTTATGTTTAAGTTTTGTACAAACCTATCCGATATTTATTATTAAGCTAATAGTATCAAAAATGAAAACGGAGTATTATTATGGCAATAGGTTCAATCACATCTCTGGGCTTAGGGTCCGGACTTGAACTCCAACAAATGCTGGATGATTTGAAAGCGGCTGACCGGGCTCCTATTAAAGCTAAGGAAACCCAGAAAACAGACCTCCAGAAAGAGATTGATGCATACAACAGCGTCAATGCCAAGCTTTTTGCCATGAAATCCAAGACGCTTTCTCTCTCCCTTGGTTCTGATTTTTTAAAAACCAAAGCTGTTGTGTCTGACGAAGACATATTGACGGCAACTGCCACCGACGGTATTGCAGAGACTTCGGCCACTCTGGAAGTAATTCAAAAAGCCAGGTATAATTCATGGCAGACGCTTGGTGTCAGCAGCCCCGACACCTCAATTTACCCTCACCCTGAAACCAGCATCACTTCAGCCGCCAGCATTGTCACTACTGAGGCTGAAACCGTCAGCATCATGTACGGTGCAGCCGGAGACCAGCAGGAAATCAGTATCGGCCTTGAGGCCGGGATGACCCTGGAAGAGATCGCAGAAGCAATCAATACAGATTCAGCCAATACCGACGGACAAGGAGATAAACTGATCGCCGCATCAATAATCGAGAACAGCGGCAATTATTATATCCGGATATCTGCTGCAAATGGAGGAAATAGTGCAGATTCCCAGATCAGCGTTAGCGGATTCGATTATCTCAAGTCTGACACCACTATTTCCATTGCCCAGGCCGACTCCGAAGATATCATGTATTTGAGCCTTGCTCCGGGGACAACCTTTGCAGAGGTGGCCGCCGCTATCAATGATGCCTCCGACAATCCCGGGGTAACGGCTGCCATTGTTGACACAGGCGAGGAAGAAGATCCTTACCGGTTGACACTGACATCCCAAAGCACTGGAGAAGAAAAACGGATCACCACTCAGAACCTGCCCATGATTGAAGTTACCGGTGCAAATGGAGACTCCCTCAATGCAAGTTTTACTGTAAACGGGGTTTCTTACCAGCGGCAAACCAATGAAGGGATCACGGATGTCATTTCCGGTGTGACCCTGAATTTGAAAAAGGTAGGAGAGATATCCCTTGGTATTCAAAAAAATCTGAGTTCCGTACAAGAAAATATTATCGCGCTGGTCGAGGGATTTAACGATCTGGTTAAAGAGATAAAAGACACCGGAACCTCATCTGATGAAGAAACGACTACAGATGAAACTGAAAACCCTTTATCAGATTCATACAGCATAAACCATTTATTGTATAATCTTCAATCCTATATGGGTCTTTCCGTTAATACGGGTTCACAATACAAAAGTCTTTTTGATTTAGGCTTATCCATTGAGGAAGACGGAACCCTGAGTCTTGATGAAACCATATTGGAACAGGCCATTGTATCTGATCCGGAAGGAGTCACAACTTTATTCATTGGTGATTCCGATGCAGGCATAACCGGCCTGGGAGACCTTTTAAACAGCCGGCTGTCAGACCTGGTCAGCTCCGAGGGAGTTGTGTCCACGGAAATTGATGCAGCTCAAACCAAAATGACCAAACTGGACAAAGACATTACAGATGCTACCGAGCGCCTGAACAAGAAATATACAACCATGGCCAATGAATTCGTCAGACTTGATACTTATATAAGGCAACTTCAATCCGAATCGAATTTTTTAACATCCATGATTGAGTCCTTTACCAAGTCAACAAGCAGCTAAATGTATGACAGAAGGTTGATCATTTCTCAATTTTAATGTCTTTTTTTAAAAATTAATCATGAACCGTTTCAGGAGGATTGAATGAACGCTTCTTATGCAAAGGTAAATCATTATCGAAACAATCACTATGAAGGCATGGGATCGGAACAGTTAATCCTGCTTTTATATAACGGGGCACTGACCCGTTTCCGGCTTGCCAGAGAAGGAATTGAGGAAAACAATGTCAAAAAGCTGGGAGAAAACCTGAGCAAAGCCATTGCTATTATAGCAGAACTGAATACTTCACTGGACCCGACAACCAATGATGAAAGCATTCAATTTCTAAGGGGACTGTATAGAGCCATACTAGTAGAACTCCCAAAAGCATCTGCCACAAAAGACATAACAATCATTACAAGGGCTGAAAAATATATATCCGAGCTGAAAAACATTTGGGTGAACCATGTGATGGCCGAAAAAGGGTCATCAATAAAAGACCCCCAAAAGGAAAACCAGAGATCCCATATGAGTTCATTTTCAGTATAACATCAAGGATATGATCATGACGGAAACAACAGAAGAGATAAGAAGCCTGTTCAGCCGGTTGGCTGATTTATACGACAAACACCTGGTGTCATTTAATCTTGGGAGTTTTCCGGATATTGAAACGCAGACCCTGGAGAGAAAAGAAATATTTGATACCCTGTTGAAAAAAGACGGCATTGATAATACATTGTGGCAAAGCGAATTCATGGGCTTAGTTAAAAAAAATCAAAGCCTGAGAGAAAAAGCCGAGCAGGAAAAGAAAAGCGTTCAGAAAAAAATCAAAGCCCTCTCAAAAGGAAAAGATCTCCTGTCTGCCTACCGGCCGTCAGGATATATGAAGAATTCATCAAAGGTAATGAATATAAAGGAGTAAAAAAATGCAGGCCAATAATATACCATCCAATCCCATCTCAGTTCAGGCAAACCCCCAGGTTCGCGAACTGAATAAACCTATTCCGCCGGTGCCGCCGCCTGAAAAATCACAGATCGCCAAGTCTGATGAAGACAAGGGTGTTTCTTCAGGCAAAAAGGAAAACAAAGCATCCTCTGATATGGAAGATATGAAAGATATGGTTGAATTCATAAACGACCAGATTAACAATCTCCAGACCAATATCGGATTCAGTATCAACGAAAAATATGACAACCAGATTATTGTTGAAATAAAAGACAAGAAAACCGATGAGGTTATCAAACAGATTCCGTCAGAAGAATTTTTAAAAATAAAAGAAAAGATGGAAGATCTGATAGGGATAATTTTCAGCGGAACCGCTTAAGCAATTTTTCCTTTATATCTTTTATTACAGATTCCCAGTCGCCTGGCCGGGTCTGGCGAAAAAGAGTCATGGTCGGATACCAGGGCGACTGATCTGTATTTTCCAGCCACCGCCAGTCATTGTTAAACGGCAGCAACACCCACACCTCTTTTCCCATAGCGCCTGCAAGATGGGCAACAGAAGTGTCTATGGTAATAACTAAATCCAGATTTAAAATAACCGATCCAGTGTCTGAAAAATCCAAACATGCTTCTCCGATATTCAAAAAAGAATCCTTGAGGATCAAATGATTTACATCCCCTGATCTTTCTCCCTTTTGAAGCCCTACAAACCCTATATCTTTCATCTCCAGCAAAGGTTTAAATTGTTCTAAAGGAATGGAACGGTTTCTGTCGTTCCGGTGTTTGGGTTGCCCTGCCCAAACAAGACCTGCCTTAAATACGCAAGGGGTTTCAATTTTATTTTTAAGTTCAATCCTTATATTTGGATCTGCGGTAATATAAGGGATATCTGCAGGAATGGTCTCAAGCCTTGTGTTAAAAATTTTTGGAAGGCTTAATAAAAAAACATAAAAATCAAATCCAGGATAATCCATGGGATCGTTTGAACGCTCCATCAGGACATCAATACCGGGCATATGTTTTAAAAGATTAAACAAGGGTTTTCTTGATACAAAGACTATTTTACCGCCAAGCTTTTTTACCAGGGGGATATACCTCACAAACATCAGGGTATCCCCATACCCCTGTTCATCATGGATCAAAAGCGTTTTGCCGTAAAACTGTTCTCCGGTCCACTGTTTTTTTTCAAATATAAATGCCGGGTAATTCTTGACCCAATCTGCCATCCGCGTCCGCCATTCATAGGTTTTAAATCCGTTTTCAAAATCCCCCTTTAAAAGCCGGATATTTGATACGCAATAATTGGCAGCAGCTTGATCCGGGTCCAGCTTCAACACTTTTTCATATATTTTTAAAGCAGAATCCACTTTTCCTGAATTCTCCAGAAATAAGGCAAGGTTAAAATTCGCCTCTATCGAATCGGGCATCAGTTCAATGGCTTTTTCATAATGTGAAAGGATTAGGTCTTCCCCTTGACCCAGTCTCTCAGCCATTGCAGCCAGATTGATGTGTGCAGGAACAAAATCATTATTCAATTCCAAGGCTTTTTGATAATTCAGGATTGCTTTTTCATGCTTTTCAATTCTGAAAAAATGATTTCCAAGACTGAGCCAGAGGTGGGGATCATTTTGTCCTAGATGTTGCATCCGGCTTATGGTTTTAGTATTCTCAGGTTCAAGCTGCAAAGCTGCCCAATAAGATGAAAGCGCTTCTTTCTGACTTCCTGATGCTTCCAGAACAAATCCTAAATTATAATGATATCTGCTCTCATTTTTTTTGTGTTTTATTGCAGCCAAAATCAATTCCAGCGCTTCCGGGATATTTCCGGTCTGATAAGCAATCAGGCCCAGCAGATGGAGTGCTTCCGGATGATCCGGTTTTTTTTCAAGAATGCTTCTGTATATTAATTCCGCCTCTTTGAGCCGGCCTTTTTGATGAAAGCCGATCGCCTGATCAAGATTTCCGGGATTGGTATCTGCCATTTCACCCTCTTAAAATACTGATGATTCTCTTATTCCGGATCAAGGATGTTATATTGGTGGGAATAGCGGGTATCTGAAAAAACAACCTGAACCATTTCGCTGTTTTTGACATTGATAATAATAGGACCTATCAGATTTGCCCTGATCTGTTTTTCTCCTCCCTTATCTGAAATATTGATCACCACATAGATGGCCAGGTCTTTTTCATTTACATTTTCCCATTTCCTGCTTAATTTAACGCTTTTAAGATCAATGGAATAATCCGGCATAAAAACAAAGGGGTCCATTACAACAAGGGCCAGATTCGGTTCCTCCACTGACTGAAGCCAGCAGAAAGGCTTTGTGTTGGGGTCCTCAAGCAGGGCAAATTTTGTGTATCTTTCAAACCCGGGCAGACCGTCCGGCATTGTTAATACTTTCTGCTTATCAATTTCGATTTCACCGAATTTTCTGGTAATAACTTTCAATTCATTTACTCCTTGAAAATTTTTTCTTTATTAATGCAGCGGCATCCGCAATATCACGAATATCCTTAGAGGCAGATTCAATATTTTCTTTTTGAATTTTTTCAAAAACCTCCATTCTTAAAATGGAAATGTCTTTTGGCGCTTCAACACCCAATTTTATATATCCGCCTTCAATTTCAAGAACGCTGACAACTATATTATTGCCTATCTTGATTTTTTCCCCGGGCCTTCGTGTAAGAACAAGCATATTCATCCTATTTTAGCGCAGATAATCCACTAAGCTTAAATTCAATATTTTAGATGTGGAAGCCAATGCCGCCTGGTAAGCGGTTTGGATTGCCTGGAGATCCATAACCGACTGTATGATATCAGCGTCTTCTATCATGGATTTCCGCTCGGAAAGGCTTAACCCGACCTCCTTGACGATCTCCTGCCTTGTTTCAAGACGTACATATTTCATACCGGTATTTGCAATCCTTGACGTCATGTTTTCAAAATTCAATTCTAATCTTCCTATGGTCCGCTCAATGCCGTAACGGTCATTATCTGCCAGATATGATTTTAAATCCAGCAATGTATTGAAAATACCGACATCTGCATTCCGTGTACTCATTAAAGACGTTTCAATGTCATCGGATTTATCATCAAATCCAATGATCGATCCTATACTCTGACCGGTCCCGCCCTGAGAAACAGGGGCATTGTCACCAGTTTGCCATTGCAGGTGGAATTCGTCAAGCCTTGTACCTTCTTCTTTAATTGTAAATTTCCGGGTGACTTCATCCCAGGCTGCAGAATAATTAACCTGCTTCCCATTTTCTCCGGATTCTTTTTCCAGGGCTTTTTCTATTTCCAGGGCAAGTTGTGTATAACTGGTATATACTTTTTCTTTCACAGACGCAGTAAGGCCACTGATTGTTTTTCCTTTGCTTTGTGCTACCACTTCCGTAAAATCAATTTTGTTATTGGATGCATCGATTGTGATATTTACAACATCTTGATCGCTTTCCGCAAATGATATGCTTTGGTCCTGACCCGGATCAAATCCCAGTTTACCGGCTGCACTCCGGTCTGCATTCCCGCCGGATTGCCATAAAAGGTCAAACCCTTTGATATCGGAGCTGCTGCCCTTTATCATAAACCCGTTTGAGCTGTCATAGGAAACAATATAGTCCACATTATTGGGAGATTGATCTCTCAATTCAGTCTGAATCGCTGTAGCAACATCATCGAGATCCCGGTAATCTCCGGCAGGGATCTCGATCTCCATCTCCTGGGAAACAGTTCCGTCAATGTTTGTCTCGGTAAAATCAATGGCATTATTGGTTGAATCAAATGAGATCCAGACAGGAGCCGAACCGCTGCTGCTGGAATAGGGCGTGAGGATACCGCCGCCCACATTATCTGCCGAGGTATCATATCCCATGATATCCCCAATGGATTTAGAAGAATTTATACCCGTATCCCAGAGAAGGCTGAAGCTGGTCAACGTGGTGCCGCTTGTCTGCTGAATTTCAAAAAAATTACCGGCTTCGTTATAGGCAACATCATAATAAACATAATTGCCTGATTCAAAAGATGATTTATTCAGGGCTGATTCCAGTGCTTTTTCAAGTTCCCTGACACTGGTGTAGGTTTTTATCGGGATTTGTGCCTGCAGAGTTGTTGTGACGCCGGCAGTGTTTGTCTCTTCAAAATCCAGCATATTGTTCGTATTGTCTATTAAGGCTGAATACAAGGACATGAGCATGGGTGAGGTATCTCCCGCATATGGGCCTAATCCGGCTCCTGTATCATCGGCAGATATATCATATCCGAGGGTTTCGCCCACAGACCATCTCGTGCCTGTTCCTGATGCCCAGAGGAGATTGAAATCGGTCAGGCCGGTACCCCCTGAACCTTGAATTTCAAATTGCTCCGTCACCTGGTTATACGTGACGTCATAATTTACAGACAGACCCGAACTTGCTTCCATGGCAGCTTCAACAGCAGAGGCAAAGTCTGATAAATCATTATACGTACCGGATGGTATGACAGCCTGTAATGTGGTAAATGCGCCTCCCGTAGATTCTGAAAAATCCAGGATATTATTGGATGTATCAATTGTAATCCCTGTTTTAGGGTATGTAACCGAATCATCCAGGAGATAATATCCTAGGGTCTGTGCTGCAGCCGTTGAATTGCTCCACTGGATATTGAGTTCATTTAAATTCGAGCCGTTTTCCCGGATATTGAACCGGCTGGTATCAGGGTTGTAAGATACCTCATAATCTATTGAATTACCGCTTGCCGCGCTTTCTGCTTCCATCTCGGTTTCAATGGCCTGGGCAAGACTGTCCATATCAGTATACGTGACATCGGCACCGCTTGTATTGAAATTGGCCGTCAATACAGCTGATCCTCCTGTAGAATTGATCTCTTCAAAAATAATGGTATTATTCCCGGCTGTATTAATGACAATATCGGTGATAAAAACAGCAGGCACATCTGATGTTGGCGGTGCCAGGATCATATTTTCTTCATTGAACCCGATCTCGTCAGCCAGGCCATGATCCCCTTTTTGGGGAATTATATCAAATTGAACAAAGGCATTATCATCAACCGGCTGATCAAATGCTATGCTTATATCAGCCACACCGTCTTCATTAAAATCAATATCTACGCTTTCAGATGTGCCTTCGAGTGTGGACGGCAGTATATAGCCCGGGTTGTTTTCGATTTCCCATACGCTTTGTGATTTATTCCATGTCAGTTTGAACGGTTTCCCTGTGGACGATTCAAGTGTCCCCAGGGTGAGGGCTTGTTTGTTTATCAAATTCAGGCTGATGTCATCCGGGTTGAGACCGGATGATGACCCGATATTCTTTACATAAGCGTCTCCGCCTGTCTCCCACATGAACTCTGTCCGGATATACCCGTTGTGTGAACCGTCATTTTCAATCGAATATTTCCGGGTCTCTTCATCATAGGTTACATTATAAACAACACCATACCCTTTATCTGCAGAAGCATTATTCAAGGCATTTTGCATGGCAATCTCAAGATTTGCCTTTGTATACGTGCCATCCGGAACAGTTGCCTCAATGATTTTTTCAGACGCGCTTCCATGACCGTTATCTTCTTTGAACACAATGGTATTATTGCTTGAGTTGATGTTGATAGTATCGTCCCAGAATGTTGCCTCACCATCCCTTCCCACCTGAACCGTTGAATTGCGGTCTGTGCGGATTTCAAACGGGCTATTATTCCCCTGGTAAAAAATTGATGGAGGATCATCATCTGCATTATATATCAGAGGCGGGATATCGGTTTTATTACCGCCGAAAATATAATTGCCGTTTACCTGGGTATTTCCAAGTGTAACAATCTGTCTTATGGTATTCTCGACTGTTTCAACAGCATCCAGCCGTTCATTGGCAGACATGGAATCACTTGACAAACGGATAACTTCAGCTTTAAGCGATGCAAGAAGTGTATTCACATTGTCCATGGCTGTTTCACCGCTTTCAAGCCAGGATTTGCCCATGGTAATATTCCGCTCGATCTGGTCAAAATTTCCCAAAGTATTTTTTAAAGAAAGAACCTGGGTCAATCCCAGGGGATCATCGGAAATCTCATTGATCCGCTTCTGAGTCGTGACAATCTCATTGGCGTTCTGTAAATCACTGGTAAGATTTCCAAGTCTGTAAGTTGAATTGACATATGTGGAAATACTGGGAACCCGCATTAATATTTTCTCCTGCTATCGAACCGAAATAAGTGTATTCATCATTTCATCCGCAGTGGTCAAAAGTTTGGAAGCTGCTGAAAAAGCATGCTGGTATTTCATCAGCTTTATCATTTCTTCATCAAGGGAAACGGCTGACACTGAATTCCTCTGTTCGGTTATGCTATTGACCATAATATCGGCAAATTCTTTTGAACTTTTAATATTTCGTGATGTAACCCCCATGGAACCGATCATCTGGGTGTAATATTCCTCCAGAGTTGAGGTGGTTGTACTGGATTTGGCCACGCCATCCCGCTGATATGTCCATATTTTCAAGCTTTTATCAAGGTACTGGATATTGGCCATGGCAAGGGCATTTGTATTGTCTCCCTGGTTGATCTTCCCTGTGAGACTGTCTATCTGCGCTGAATTAATCATCCGGGTGTCTGCAAGATCGCTGTCAACCTCCATTGTCATTGCATCCTCACCCTTGAAAAAGGTATTGATCCCGGCTGCGGCCATGAGCCCTGAATCTGACGCAGCAGTGTCGGAAAACGCAAAGCCTATATCATTTGCATCTCTTTTTTCAAAGTCAAACTCAACATAACCGGCGCCCTCAATTTCCTTTAAAAAATCAAT
This sequence comes from Desulfobacterales bacterium RIFOXYA12_FULL_46_15, assembly GCA_001799395.1. Classification (GTDB taxonomy): domain Bacteria; phylum Desulfobacterota; class Desulfobacteria; order Desulfobacterales; family Desulfobacteraceae; genus Desulfobacula. The sequence goes on from MGTJ01000046.1 coordinate 28,533, forward strand.
CCTCATGTCTGCAACGCCGTCACCTGAAAAATCCACACCAAAACCATTGTCATCCCCGCCTTCCGGTATAATTTGCAGGGTTCCGCCGGTCGGGTCATTCAAGACACCCCAGATACCTGCACTAGAGCGCTCAAATCGAAGATCCGATGCGTTAAAATTTATAGCAGACCAGTTTTCCATGGTCATTGAAACATTTTCTTCATCAAAACCGTTGGCTCCTGAATATTGGATATTTTCCATTGTATAATATTTATCCGACGCCTCAAACTTCAACCGGTTATCCAGTGTGGCAGTAGCTTTCATCCCCTGCCCCACCCGGTTGAATTGTTCTGCAAAAGAATCAATGGTCCAATGCCAGTCTGCCATAGTTTCTCCTGTGGGCTGCCCGGCACTGTTCAGGGACAGGGGGATTCCGGTATCCCCTGTAGTAATGGTAAAAATATCTCCTGAGAGAAGTGTGCCGTCGTGAAATTTCAAATACATGCCGTCCACTTTGACCTCAACCGGGGTTTCCGGGGTATAAGGCGGGTCACTGCCTTCAATGGTGAAGGTGCCTGTTGCCACACTGTTGCTCCACTCAATCACCAGGGGGTCTTCACCGGTTCCGGGCACATGCCCGATCTTGCCTCCGGAAACAACCTTGAATTGATAAATATCATCAATACTGTTTGCACTGCCGACTACCCTGAAATCCAGGGGATCAGGATTCCCCGATGTATCTGTATTCACCATCAATACATTACCGGCAACAAGACTTCCCTTTTCAATATCAAAGGACATGGTTTCAACGCCGTTTTCCAGAATTGCAGCCCTGCCCTCATCCTCAACCGTAATAAACCCGGAAGAACCGGTCCTGATGCCGTCCTTATCCAGCCGCTCCCACATGATCGTTCCCTTGTCATCGTACAGGGATGAGGTTGAAAAATTCCTGTAGGTTTTGGAAGGGTCGGATTCCAGAAGGTCATTTTCAGGCTGATGGATTCCTCCTCCGGTTCCGGTTCTTACCTTGATGGAAGCATAACCTGAAGTTCCGTAGGAATCGGAAAAATTTTCTATTTCAATGGGGTCATCCAGTGATTTGCTTTTAATGATCGATACTGAACTTGCCGTTCTCAAAACTTCATAATCATCATAAACACCGGCTGTGGTCAAATCTGCGATAATCTGTGCCTGAAGCAGTGTGGCCATCTGGATATCCGAAGTTCCGGCCCCTGCAGTTGTAGAAAATGATATTGTATTTCCATCCAGGTCAAAGGAAATGGTCTCACCGGCAGCTGTTGAATAAGTAAACCCTGAAAACCCGCCTTCGCCTCCCAGGGTTAGAATCGAACTTCCAATGGAGGCATAACTATCGGAAAAAATTCCGCCTGACCCTGCGCCTGATACTGTCGAACGGATCGACATCCCCGGGTCCAGCATGATCGTAACCGTTCCGGTGATAACGGCTGTCTTGTTGACCGCCCCTGCAGTGGATTCATTGACCGTCACCTGGGTCCCCTGACCGGAGAAAATAATGCTGTCTGCAGAAGTCGTTGTTGCATTGTATCTTGCACTGTCATTGGCTGCTGCTGTAAAATCAAGGATGGAATCAATATTACCGGCATCCGCCGTTGTTCCGGAAAGAGCGGAAAGCTGTATGGTTGCATTGTTGCCGGTATCATTTCCGGCATTTTTTAATCTGATATCCGAACCGTCAGTGGTACGAATGATAACGGAATTGGTGGAAAGATCATTTTCAATGGTAAAGGGCTCGCCCGTAAGCGCGGATGCCAGTGCAGTACTGAACGCAAGCGACATTTGAGCCTGATCCGTGGTATCCACCCCTGCCAGATCCACTGAAACAGAGGTCGTGGATGCTGTCGCTGTACCGGACATGGAATCTATTGTAAAACTAATTGTATCTCCTTCATTAAAGTCTGAAAAAGTATCAAGTGACACCCCTGAATTATCCTGGACATCAAAATCCTGGACGCCCAATGTTTTCCCGGAACTGCTGGTAATCTTCAGACCACTGACAAAAAGGTCTTTGTCTTCATTTAACGTGTTAACCGCTTCTGCAACAGACAAAAGGGCATCTTCAAACTGTTCCTGAACAGATCCTGCAGATGAATCCCTGATAAAACTTGAATCCTGAACAAGACCATCTATATAAAATGAAAATTTAATTTCATCTCCATCCTGGGCATTTGCAATTCCGCCGGTATTAAAGGTGGCGCTGTTTTCAGACGCATAAGCAGTTACCCCCCCGACTTGATTCAAGGCTGCTGCAATGGATGCTGCCGACCGTTTTGCAGTTCCGCCAATATCTTTTATCTCAATAACCCCTGTGCCGTCAGGGCCGTTGTAAACCGTCAGGGTCTGCTCTGCTATTGCCCGGTCAAGGGTCGTGCTTACCGTGGTTGCAGCACCTGATGTGAGAACCAGGCCAAAAACCCCTGCAAGGCCGTCTCCATCAGTTTCAGTCACCTCTTTATCTCCGATCAGAGCATCATCGACAACAGTGAGTTTATAGATGGATTGAACCCCGCTGGGTGCTGTTCCCTGCCAGCCGGACAGGGCCGCTTCGGACAGGCTCATATCCATATTGATTTTTGTATACCGGGCTTCAGCATCGGTTTGATCTTCCACCCACATGGTAAAATCCTTTGAAAAATCGATTTTGTCTCCAAAGGCATAACTTGTCAGCCATCTGCTGTCATCGGTTGCATAATCTCCGATAACCGGTTCTGAAAAATATGCCAGCCCGGCACCCTGGGAATTCTGGTAATTAATGGCCCAGATCATCTCTCTGGATAATTCATTAATTTCCGAACGGTATTTGGGTATAATTACATCTCTTATTTCAAGAAGCCCGCCGACTTTACCACTTGAAATTTTATCCGAGATAGCCCTGTCAGTGCCTGAAGAGCTTTCGATGGCGACTTCATTGTCCTTGACGGACAGGGCATAAGTATCGACTCCGCTGACAATCGTAAAACTATTGGCAATATTGACGATAAGGCTGCCATCGGATTGTTCGAAACTATCAATACCGATTAATTTACCCAGTTCGTCAACCAGTCTGTTTCTTTCATCCCTCTGGTCGTTTGCCGTCCGGTTCAGTTCGGAAGAAAGGACTTCCTGATTCATAACCGCTATTTTTGATGTGAGTTCATTGATCTGTGTCACGGCTGAATTAATATCTGCATTAATATCCCGGGTCAGGTCATCCATGCTGAGTACAGCCGATTCCAGCCTGGACGCAAGCTTTTCACCGTTTTCAAAAACAACGACCCTTTCGGAAGAACCTTCGGGGTTATTGGAAAGATCCTGCCAGGAACTCCAGAATTCCGTCAACACATTGGAAATGCTGTTCTCAGAATTCTCATTAAAAAATCCTTCAAGAATTTTCATGTATGATTCCAACTCTTCAAAAGAGGCCTGGGATGACAGTTCGGTCGTCAGTCTCTGTTCAAGAAGCTGATCAACACTCTGCCGGACCTGGTATGTGTCAACCCCTGTGCCAAATAAGAACCCGCCATAAAGGGCGGGTTTCATATTTTTCTGATCAGCGGTCTGTACGCTGTAATCCGGGTTATTTACGTTGGCAATATTATGCCCTGTGACATTCAATCCATACTGTTGGGCTGCAATTGCCGTTTTTGCAATGCTGAGCGTAGAGGAAATTCCTGCCATGATTTACACCTCTGCATGGATAAGACGCTGTTTTCCGCCATTATTTAATATTGATCCGGAAGGGTTGTACCCGCTCTTATCTTTACCATCCCATAAAGTAGAAAAAATCCCGTCGATTATGGTCAGGTGTTCATTGATGAAATGTTTATTTTCAGATGCCCTCAGACTAATCTCTTTTTTACATGTATTAATGGAAAAAACCGTCTTTTTTAATTCCCCTTTTTTTTCCGGTGAAACAGCCAGGTGTTTAACCATGGAAAGAAGATCAAGTGATCCAAAAGCCGTGTTCAGGTTGGAATACGTATCGCCAAAAAGACGGATGATATTCTGCCTTATATACTCAATGCGTAATATCAGTGATTTTTTTTTGGATATTGTAACCCATAGGGAACTGACGTCCATGGAAACCACATGGTTTTTTTCCTCTTCAAGGATGCTTTGCAGTTCTTGATACAAAGCAAGCTTCTGCTGAAGCAGGGGTTCGATCCTATCGGCAATTTTTTCCATGTTGTTTCTCCTTTTACCATTATCGGTATCTTTCTGTTCAAATTGAATATTGAATCTTGAACATGTAAAAAGGAATTATTTTCCTCTTTTTTAACAATATCCATCTTTAAACAGATAGAAGAGCAACATTTATGCCATGGAAAAAATAGAGACTTGATTCAACCGGGTTATAAAGATTTTTTTAATTCCTGATACAAAAATTCCTTGATCCCGATGGATTGGTTTTTTCTTGATATTTCTTCGGAAAGATACTGGTCATACATGGATTTATAGATACCGGTACTGTTGGACTCTTTAAAAAGCGCATCACCAGGTAATGATTCCCGCATGCTTTTGATCATACTATTTAAAATAATGGCTTCAAATCCTTCGCAGGCCTTTTTTAATTCTTTTTCCTTAAACGCTTGTTCTGCATGATCTTTGCCCTGCTTTTTTATCCTGGAAAGATTTGCAGCAGCAAGATTCTGGTTAATTATATCAATGTCCATCCGGCCTCTTCCTTAAACCTTATATAATGATGAGTTCAGCCTGAAGGGCTCCTGCAGCCTTGATACTCTGCAGAATGCTGATCAGATCTCGGGGTTTTACGCCAAGGGAATTCAAACCCCGGACAAGCTCTCCAATGGTGGAGGTTCCGGGCAGGTCCATGACACTCTCCTTTTTTTCAGGAGCTCCCGTAATGCTTACGGAAAGATCTCCGTGGGCAATGGCAACATTTGATATGGTGACATCACTTCCGAAAACCACTGTCCCTGTTTTTTCATTGATGATCACTTTTGCAACCGTATCCGGGACTACAGTAAGGGTTTCGATATCTGCAATAAACTCAGCCACATTTTTCTGCCACATCTTTTCCGGTACATCGAGGTTCAATGTGCCGGCATCAATGACATTGGCCACTCCTTCCCCAATGGATGCATTAATGGTGTCGGCCATTCTGCCGGCTGTTGTAAAATCCGGTTGAAACAATGACAGGGTAAGGGTTTTCTTTCCATCCAGCTTAAAGGGAATCTCCTGCTCAACCGAAGCACCATTGGTGATCTGCGCCACTTGAAGGTGGCTGTTTCTGTCACCGGCTCCGGACGGAATGGCAAGCGTTACAGGACCCTGGGCAATAGCATACACCTCACCGTTCACTCCTTTCAAAGGGGTGACCAGCAAAGTTCCGCCCTTGAGACTTTTGGCATCTCCAAGAGAGGAAGCCGTAACATCGATCTTGTCACCGATTCTGGCAAAGGGAGGGATATTTGCCGTAACCATGACTGCAGCAACGTTTTTGACCTTTAATTGACTGCTGTCAACAAAGACATTCATCTTCTCCATCATATTGGCCAGGGCTTGTTTTGTAAAACCGACCCCTTCCTTGTCCCCTGTGCCGTTCAACCCGACCACCAGACCATATCCGATGAGCTGGTTTTCCCGAATCCCTTTTATGGCGGCAAGGTCTTTAATCCTTGCTGCATGAACATCTGACAAAAAACCGCATCCAGCCAGAATTATAAAAAGCATGACATGAAAAACCCGTTTCATTGACATAATGGAATCCTTTCTACCAGGGCCAGATATTTTCTAATATCCGGGTTCCCCAACCTGGTTTTTGTTTGTCCGCCAGGGCGCCTTTGCCGTAATATTCAATGTTTGAGTCAGCCAGGTAGGTTGATTTTACCCTGTTAGCGGCAGAAATATCCTTGGGTCTGATAATTCCGGATACCGTTATATACTGGACCTCATTATTGACCTTCATGGCCCTTTTGCCGAAAACATTTAAATTTCCGTTGGGCAGGACTTCGGTGACCCGGGCCGCGATGGAAGCGGTAACCTGTCCGGAACGGTCACTTTTGGCTTCTCCTGTAAATGTACTTGAAAAATCCGTTCCTACCATTTCCGTAAGATCGGCAGGGGGATTGATGATTTTACCCGTCAGCCCGTTCAATGTCGGCATACCGATCCCCATTTTGGTTTTTCTTGCACTCTCAGTGTTGACATCCATACTGGATGTTGAATTTTCAATAATATCGACAATCACTGTATCACCAACACGAGCAGCCTTGGAATCTGCAAACAGGGATGCACCTTTATTGACCCACAAAGAGCCTTCCGAAGGCATAGGTGAAGAAAATTCCGGGACAAGAGCCGGTTCAGTGGAAACTCCTTCAGGAATAACCAGTCCTGTAGGATTTGTTCCCGATCCCTGGCATCCTGAAAAACAGGAACAGAAAACAAACAGTATGAAAAGGCAATGGGGTATTATCTTGTGTTTCATCATTTTAATATATGACCTCCACTTTTGATTTTTCTTTTACAATTCCCTTGATGATCTTTCCGGAATTCAGATTTTCAACTTTGATGATATCATTTTCAAATCCGTCTTCCCGGCAGACCCCTGTTGTAACAATCAAAAGAGACTCATTGCGGGCAAAAAGACTTACAATATCCCCTTTTTGAATCAAAGGGAGCGATGCCGTGAGCTTTGAAGTTATACATTCATCCTTCCGGATTTGGGATACAAGTTGTTTGCCCTCAATGGCTTCAAATGATTTGATATAATCATGGCCGATCTCAAAAATGTTTTTCTTTTGTGCATATACCTTTTCCCTTGAGAGGATCTCTCCCTTTTCATAGGAAGATTTTGCAAGCAGCACTGTCTCATAAAGGGCGACAAGGCCTGAAACACTGACCCTGTCCGTTTTTTTCCCATCAATGACAATATCCACAAAAAGTGATAATTTTCCATTTTTATCAACCATCTCCTCTGTATCGGAAAAAAGCTTTGTCTTTCCCGGCGGATAGGGTTCAAGCCCTTTCACCTGAAAGGTGATGAGTTGATATTCCCTGTTTTTAAAAATGCCGGAGAGGCGATTCTCCACATATTCACGGATATCCTGAACAGATGTTTCCCGGCTCAGTCTTTTCACATATACACGTTCGGGACAGGTGATGAGGATATCTTTTGGAAGAAATCGCCGGCCATGAATTGCGGACAGGATTTTTCTTTTATCAATGGACCTGATCTTATCCGGTTTTGGAGACGTTCCAAGATCGATTTTTTCAATCGCTTCCTTTAAAAATCCATGGGCACTGATATCTGCAATATCGCCAAGAAAAATATGATCCCATTGAACCATGCTGTTCTCTTTTATGGTAATCACTATCCTGTTCCCGCCCTTGTCACCGTCCTCTGCCAAGAGGTCTCCCTGATAAAAAAACAGAACGGCAGTGATGAAAAGACTGAAAACCATATTAAAATTAAGAAAACGCATATTTACTACCGTTTCAATCCTGTAGCAGTGCTTAGCATGGAATCGGCGGTCTGAATTGATTTTGAATTTGCCTCATAGGTTCTCTGCCCGGAAATCATGGCCACCATTTCTTCAACCACGCTGACATTGGACCCTTCAAGATAATTATTCACTACGGTTCCCAGCCCATCCTGGCCCGGTGTCCCTTCGGTTGCCGGGCCCGAGCCTTCCGTCGGTCTTAAAAGATTGTTGCCCACGGCAAAAAGACCGGAAGGATTGACAAAGCTGCTTATCAATACATTGGCCGTGGCAAGGATGGTATTACTGGCTCCGTTGGCCGTCAGGGTGCCGTTATCCTGGAGGGTGACGGTTACGGTTTCGGCGGGCAGAGATATTTCCGGTTGCAGCCGGTCACCGGACGGAGTGGTCAAAAATCCTTCGCTGTCCAGGGTAAAATTCCCTGCCCTGGTATACAGGTCCTCATCACCGTGTCTGACCTTGAAAAAACCATTGCCCTGGATGGCCATATCCAGTTGATTATCGGTCTGGATATAATCTCCTTGTGTAAACAATTTCTGTATGCCGGAGGGTTTTACCCCCATACCGATCTGAATCCCGGAAGGGACCTGGCCACCCCCCGGAGTTGTCTGACCGGCGACCTGCATGGTTCTGTACATGAGGTCTTCAAAATTGGCCCTGGATTTTTTAAACCCAGTGGTGCTGGAATTGGCAAGGTTGTTGGCAACAACGTCGGTCTGCATCTGCTGGGCATTCATCCCTGTTGCAGCCGACCAGAGTGATCGTATCATAGTCTTTCTCCTGTTTTATCTGAGTTTGCCCACATCATTGATAGCTTTATTATCGATTTCATCAAAGGTCATGATGGATTTTGAAAATGTTTCAAACATCCTGTTGTAATCGATCATACGAACCATTTCATCCACAACCTGGATATTTGAACTTTCAAGTGCCCTTTGCTGAACAACCGCATCCTCCACCCGGATCTCATCCAAGGTCCGGCCCTTATAGGAAAGAAGGTTTTCTGCCTCTCTTTCAAGTTTTCTCAAATCATTGAAGGTCACGACATCCAGTGTATCGATCACTTCACCGGCAATCATGATTTCACCCCCCTGGTTAATCGACAGGGTTTGTTCCATATCCTCTCCGGCGATGACAATGGCTCCTCCCTGGCCCAATACCGGGTTTCCGTTCTGATCCACCAGGGCGCCATTGATATCCAGAGAAAAATTACCGTTACGCGTATACCTGATCCCGTCCCGGGTGTCGATCTTAAAAAAACCCGGACCTGACAAAGCAACATCCAGGGCATTTCCGGTTGTCTGAAGAGTCCCCTGGGAATAGTCCTTATTGATCTGGGCCTTGAATTTATCATCAAAACTGATGGTATCTTTTTTAAATCCAATGGTTTCTGCATTGGCCAGGTTGTTTGATACGGATTCAAGCTTTCTTTCCTGTCTCAACCCGCCCTGGACAGGCCGTGTCACTTCAAGAAGCATTGTGATACCTCTCCTTAAAAAAAATAAAATACCTTCATAAACATCATTTAAATAAAAGATCCTGCAATATGGATGCCATTAGGCTGAAGGCATTACCATGGAAAACATCAAGCATCCTTTGGCATATGCCCTAAAGCACTGAACCCAGTACGACAGAGCATAAAACCGATTATTTTTAAAAAAAACGGTAAGACAACAAAGCAGGACCTGAAATCATTTATCCTGCCAAAACTTCAACAGGTATGCAGAATAATAATTGACAGGGCATAGAAAAATTTTCCTATCTTGATGCCTCCTCCCTGCTTGAAAAAAATACTTGCATAAAACCTGCTTTAACGTTAAACACAACATTTACTTCCTGGAAAGAAAAAACCGGGAAAAAAACAATTAAAAGATAATTTGGAAATATATATGACATCAGAGAATACTGGCCGGGATCAGGATCAAAAAGGCATAGCCGGCCATATCGATTATTTTTGCCCTTTTTGCGGGATGAAGCTTTTCAGGGGAAGGGTCTCCACACTCAAAATGGTATGTTCAGGCTGTAACAAACTTGTCCTGATAACAGATACTGACAATAAATATATTTCATTAAAAGAAGAGCCGGGCGATTATTAAGCCTCTTTTCTTTCCCAAAGAAAAACCAGTATTGAAAACCTGTTTTCTATTTCTGCCGGCGTTTTGAATTCATGGAATAAACAAAAGCCAGGAGTTCTGCAACAGTCACATAAATTTCCGAAGGAATTTCCTGATTGATATCAAGGGATGAAAGTATTTCAATCAGGTCAGGGTCATCTTTTATGGGGATATCATGTTTTTTCGCAAGTTCGATAATCTTTTTTGCGACCTTACCCTTTCCCTTGGCGGTAACCTTGGGGGCATCATCTTTTTCCCGGTCATATTTGAGCGCAACTGCCTTCCGGATATTTTTTTTCCCCATTTTTTCAGATCACTATATTTAACACACGGTCAGTACCGGATTTTAACAGTGTCTCAATAAAATCATGAGGTTGAATCCTGGTTTGATCTGCTGAAGCGCATTCGATCTCATGGACATGATAATCAATACTCTCAAGCCTTTCTTTCAATTCAGGCATCATTGACTGGACATATTGACGGGTTTCTTCATTTTCTAAAATAAAACGGCCGGATATCTCCTTTTTCAGAATTGAAAAATCCGCCCGTAAGGAGCCCAAAAGGCTCATATCCATCAAGAAAGCAATCTGGATGAGCTTGTCCGAAGAATTATCGTCAGCCTTTTTTTTCCCCCCTAAATCAATAAAAAGCTGGCCAAACCTGAAGGCATTTTCACTTAAAACAGGAAAAGGCAGAAGGAACTTCCCTGATTCAGAACTCTGATGGTTTAAAAGCTGTAAATTCTCCAGGGTTTCAGAAAGTGATGCTATATCTGAATTTACCGGATGATCCGGCCCGGACATATATAATTCCTTTTGAATCAAGGCTTTTAAATCTTTGGTGAACAGAAGAGACGGATTCAGCTTATTATCCGGTAAAGAATGATTTTCCTGAAGCAGGTTTGATAGTTTGTTCTCCCAGGTCATACCGATTTTTTCGATCAGTGCCGGTAAAAAAGCCTTATCTGTTTTACCGGATTTCAAAGCCATGTCATAAAGCAGGTCTTTCATATAGGGGATATTGATACGGGTGATATCCATGATGGATTCTTTTCCTGAGAAAAACCGGATCAGGGATGAAATCTGTGGCAGGGTCACGTTTCGGACCGGGCCGATAAATTTCAAATGGACAGCCTCTTTTTCCTCAAGGACCTTAAGCTGAATTTCTTCCCCGGGTTTTAGCAACATGCCTGTTTTTGCAGTGACCATCCGGTTGTTGATCAAGAGACGGGCATGGCCTTGAGGCAGGAGGTCCAGGACTTTTGCATGAACTATCTGATCCTTGACAAATAGGGGGATTGTATTTTTTTCCCCTCCTTCCCCCCTGTTGATGACAACCTCTGAAGAGGAGACATGAATTCCTGAAATCATCTGCTGTTTTTTTCCATTTCCAGAAATTTTTTCTTCAGATCCACTACCAACTGAACCTCGCCTTTAGGTATGGATAGTCTCTGGGCAATGGTATCGATATCATATTTCCGATTATACATATTAAGGATCTGATCCTGGTGGTTTGCCGCGTTGCCTGTAGGAATATCCAAGGCTTCCTCCCTTGGCAGGGCAGCAAAAATCCTGCCTGATTCAGCTTGTCGTTCTTCAATTTTTTTCTGCATGGCATCGGCTCGTGACAACAAAAGATTAATATTGATGATCCTGGAATCCAATGCATCATTCAAACCTTTAAGAAGCCTTTTTTTATCTTTTATCTGTTCCTCGAACTGGATGGCCGCATCCCTGGAATCCCTTACCAGGGGTTCCAGCATGTCTATGATATCCGATGCCGTGTCCCGGACCGGATCATTTTCTTTCTCCCCTTCACTATCAACGGACTGAGGTACGGGTCTAATGCGCAATTGGTTCATCTTCCGAATAATGGCAAAAACAAATAAGACTAAAAAAAAATTGATAAAAAAAAGAACCATCATCCAGAATTCGACTGAAAATATCCTGATCATATCATTGTATCCAGAAGTTTTCCTGTTGCATCAGGGTCCTGTTCCAGCTCCTCCTGTCTTTTTCTTTTTCTTTTCTCTTCTTCTTTTTGTTCTATTGTCAGTTCATCTTTTTCTTTTTTAAATTTCAATTTCTCAGATTCTTCAAATTCCTGTACAGTTGAATTCTTGACTATCTCACCGGCTTCCCGCAATGCTGCAGCCTGTTCCGGTGAGGGTTTGGGTGCGGCAGTCTGATGGGCTAATTCCTGGGCGACCCCGGACTGCTGAATAACGACATTATGTCCGGATATAGCTGTCATCTTACCCTCCCTTCAGCTTGTCTTGAAAGATATAAAACTGACCCGGCTGATAAAATTTGCAGGCAGTGCTTTTTTCAAGGTTGTTTCAACCACGGACAGAATTCCTTCTTCCGTGATATTCTCTTTCTGCTCAACCACCTGGCTTTTAATTGAATTGTAAATCAGATCCCGGAAATAAGCCGGATTATCCTGAATCTCCTGAAAAGCTTTTTGATCCGCATAATCAATTGAGATATCGGTTGTGATATAAGCTATATTTTTTGAAATATCAGGTGCCAATATGACAAAATCCTTCAAGACCATATTACCTGGTTTTTTATTTTCCGCCGGTTGCTTGACAGGGGCTTCAACGGTTTCAATTTCGACTTCTCTGTGTGTGTCTGCCACAGGTTTCTCCGGAACAGCCACCGGCTTTTCCGGGGCATTCACGAGTTCCGGTGCTTTCCGGCTGTCTGAAAAATAAAAAAAATAAGCAAGCGGTACGGTTATCCCGATAATGACAAGGAAAGACACAAGCGCAAGAGCCGGTTTTTTCTTATACCAGGCAGGCCCTGCTTTTTTCTTTTTTTTCTTTGGTTTTACAAGAACCTCATCGTCTCCCTGAAGGACTACCTTATCTTCATTGTCTTCCTCATCCTCTGTTTCTTCCTCTTCCCCTTCTTCTTCTTCCTCTGTTTCTTCAGATGCCTGATTTTCAGGACCGGTGTCATCCAGGTCATCATCAGGGACAGTGTCCAGGCCTTTATCCAGGATATCGCCCAGGACATCTTCATCCTCCTGGTCCGCAGCCATTAAAAGAGTGTCAATATCATCCTGGGAAATGAGGATATCATCTTCAGCCGCCTCTTCATCCCCAGACTCTGTCAGAAGGGCATCAATATCTTCCTGGGTAACATCTTCTCTCTCATCATTTAATTCAAAAGCATCAACATCGGAAACAGGCTTCAGGAAATCTTCCACATCATCCGCAGATGTATCAGCCGGCTTTTGAAATGCGTCCTGTTCAGGGATTTGTCTGGATTTCAATGCCGCAGGAGGGTCTTCATCCAGGATAACAGGATCTGAGGCAGAAGCTGAGGCAGGCCCTGTGTTAAAATTTTTGATGAGTTCATCAAGGGTGACCTGGGAAATGAGACAGTCTGTAACGTCTGAAGCTTCAGATTCCTTAATGACAAAATCATCTGATCTTTTCCTGCTTTCTTTTACAGGCATTGAAATTTCTTCAATCTTTTCATTTTTAAGGATATCATTATCTTCAAAATTCAGGCTGCTGTCTATCTTATCCTCCGGGGGGCTTTCCTTTTCAGGCTTGGAATCTCCGGCACCCACCAGGGCTTTGATATCGTCTTTTGAAAACTCTTCAAAGGCTTCATCCGTATCAAGAGCCGGAACCATCTTTTCATCTGATCCGGAATTTGAATTCATGAGCCGGTCTATATCATCCTGGGACAGCTCCCCGAAATCTTCCTCGTCAAGAGCAGACCCGGAACCTTTTTGAGGAGCCGGTTCTGTTTTGGTTGCCATATTTGAATTCATCAACTGATCAATATCATCCTGGGAGATAAGCTCCATTTCTTCATCATCCGTATCGGCCATACCCGGTTTATCCAATTTGTCGAGTATATCTGTTTCATCTGATGAATCACCCTGGGCTGATAAATTTGAATTCATGAGATTATCAATATCATCCTGGGAAAGTTCCCCCAATTCGCCAGCCAGGTCATCCTCTTCGGCAAATTTATCTTCTGCTTCTTCAATGCTTGAGGATTCCAGAAGCTTATCAATATCACTCTGGGATATTAAACTGTCTTCTTCTATTATCGGGTCGGCCATCTTTTCACCTCTCTATTTGAAATAATCCTGAAGCCTGGCTTTCAGTTTGAGAAGAACCGCTGTATGAATCTGGCAGATACGCGATTCCGTTAATGAAAGCACTTCGCCGATCTCTTTTAATGTCAATTCATCATAATAATAAAGGGAAACCACCATCTGCTCTTTCTCGGTCAATGTTTTAATGGTCTGTACAATTGTATGTTTGATTTCCTCTCTATCAAAAGAATCGGCCGGGTTATCCTCTTCCTTAATGCCGGATTGAAATCTTGTTTTTGAACTGGTGTCGTTCTGTTTTGTTTTGATAAACTCATCCAGGCTTAATATAGAGGCGCCGTGAATATTAGTGAGCATATCATGATAGGTTTCAAGTGATACATTGAGTTCCCGGCAGATTTCTTCATCTGTGGCAGATGACCTTTTCTGTTCTTCAACGGCTTTGACGGCTTTTGTAATATCCTGAATTTTTTTTCGCATGGATCTTGAATAGGTATCCATACTGCGGAGTTCATCCAGGATTGCGCCTTTGATCCGGTATTGGGCATAGGTTTTCAGACTGACATGTTTGGAAGGATCAAATTTATCCACAGCATCGATAAGACCAAGTGATCCTGCAGACACAAGCTCATCAAAAAAAACGCTGGAAGGCAGCCGCATGGCAAACCTTGCTGCGATATGCTTTACAAGATAGGCAAACTCGATAATACTTTTTTCCCGCCATGCGTCTTTATCGGTTTTATTTTCCATATATTTTTTTTTCATTTAACGCCGGCGTGCCCCTGTCAGGTTGTGGTTTGAAATACTTTACTCATAAAAAACGTCAGGTTTCCGTTTGAATTGTTTTTTATGGGTCGTTTTCCCAGGATGGCTGCAATTTCGTTTATGGCTTGTGCCGATACTGAATCAGGAAAATTATCCAGAACCAGCCCTCTTTTCTGAACCGCCTGTTGCAACTGCCTGTCAAACGGGATGTAACCCACATATTCCAGTACGACATTTTTTAAAAATTTATCCAGCGCCCCGCTTAAGGATGCATATACTCTTTTGGCATCTGCCTCCGAATCGACCATGTTGACGATCAGTTTGAAATACATAGTCCCGTATTCCCGGGACATGACCTTCATCATAGCATAGGCATCCGTGATGGACGTGGGCTCGCTTGTGGCAATCACGACACATTCATCACAGGCAGAATTAAAATATAATACATTGGAGGATATACCGGCACCGGTATCAACAAAGATGATATCTGCCTGGTCCGACAGGGTTTCAAACTCTGTCAGAAGATTGAGCTTCTCGCCTTCACCCAGCCGGGTCAGATCCGAGAACCCTGAGCCGCCGGGAAGAATCCTGACTCCATGTTTCGATTGAACCATAACCTCTTTCAAAGTTTTTTCCGAACTGATCACATGCCGGATATTAAATTCAGGTCTTAAATTAAAGATAATGTCTATGTTGGCAAGCCCGACATCGGCATCAATAATAATCACCCGCTTCCCCATACGGCTTAAGGAAACCGCTGCATTGGCGACAATATTGGTTTTACCGACTCCACCCTTGCCGCTGGTGACGGCAATTACCCTTGGAAGGCAGGCGTTACCGGTTGATCCTGCTGCATTTCGCATTGAAAGCGCCTGATCCTTTACAACTCTTTGAAGTCCTTTTGCCTGGTTCAACTTAATGTATCTCCTTTGATCCCTTTCCAAGAATAATTTTCAACAGTTCTTGTTTATCGGGAACAATCAAATCTTCAGGGACCTTCTGCCCGTTTGCAATCAAGGAAACAGGCAATTTAAAATCACTGATCTGATCCAGAATTTTTCCACACCTTCTTGTTTCATCTATTTTTGTAAAAATAACCGAGTCCGGACCAAATACTGAAAAAGCGAAGGCTGCTTCCTGCATAATAATCGATTCAGATGTAACACTCAAGACCAAATGAGCAGAAATTCTGAAATCCGTCTTGATCAGTTGCAGAATTTCATCAATCCTCTGCTTGTCAAAATGACTGTGCCCGGCCGTATCAATGAGGACCATATCCATGGATTTCATTCTATCAAGGGTGCATAAAAGATCCTGGGCACTGAATGCCGGTACACATAAAAGCCCCATAATGGACGCATAGGCTTTGAGCTGTTCAAAAGCGCCCACCCGGTAGTTGTCTATGGAAATCAGGGCCACCTTCATTTTTCTCTGAAAGGTCAGCATGGCGGCAAGTTTGGCAATGGTTGTAGTTTTCCCCACTCCTGTGGGGCCGACAAATGCCGCTACATGGGGAACCCCGGATGTATTGTCCCTGGAAAAATAATCCCTTGTTGCAATCCGGTTCAGACATTCTTTCATTACATATTTTTTCAGGGATTTTACCTTTTCCTGCTGATCGGCAATATTGTCCATGGAAGCACTGGCTTTCTGAATGATGATGCTTGCAAGCGCTTCACTGACTCCGGACCTTAAAAGGGATGCAAGAACGCCTACGGATTCAAAATGATTGCAAACCATATCGTGCATTCCATTTCCAAATCCGGCAATGGAAATCATATCTTTTATCTGTGCGATATCTTCCTGAATGGTATCGATCGGATTCTCTTTATCTTTTTTTATATCCATTGGCTGGGGGGGGAGGACCGCCGCCTCCACTTCAAACATCTCCTTTGCATAGGGATCGCTTGGTTTTCGCTTTATTTTCCGTGTACTCAGAATCATGGCATCTGACCCGAGTTCTTCTTTAATGGTAGCAATCGCTTGTTGAATATTCTCGGCTTTATAAACTTTCCTATTCATTTTTCAGACTCACCTTTCCAGTTGCCTGCAAATTAATACCATCCACTATTTCTGCATGAGATATTACAAAAACTGCGGGTAAAGAAGACTCAATAAGTTTTCTGACATGCCTTCTCAGGCTTGGCGTCGTCATCAGAACCGGCTGAGTATTGGATGTCATCTGCTGTTCCACTTCCTTTGCCACCGCCTTTACAATCTCTTCCGCCAGTCTCGGGTCTAGAGCGAGATATGCCCCATGATCCGTATGTTTAACATTTTTCGATAAAATTTCTTCCAGTGTCCTGTCAAAGGTGATCACATACAAGGTCTTGCCTTCCTGGAGATATGGGGCAACCATCCCTTTTGCAACCCGCTGTCTGACATATTCGGTTAAAAGGTCAGGATCTTTTCCAACAGGTGCAAAATCGGCAAGGGTTTCTACAATGCTCAGGATATCTCTGATGGAAACCCTTTCCCTCAGAAGATTCTGAAGTACCTTTTGAACCACTCCAAGGCTTAAAACGCCGGGGATCAGCTCTTCCACTGCCTTAGGGCTTGTTTTGGCCAGATTATCCATCAGATGCTGAACATCCTGTCGCCCCAGAAGACTATAGGCATTATTTCTCACTATTTCAGTCAGATGAGTGGCAATAACCGTTGAATTGTCCACCACCGTATACCCTGCAAACCTGGCCTCCTCCTCACGCTCCTGGGGAATCCATTTTGCCGGAAGCTGGAAGGCAGGCTCAACCGTATCTATCCCGTCAATTTCCTCAGCCGTCCCCCCTGGATCCATGGCCAGATAATGATTGACCATAAGTTCTGTTGATGCAGTTTCAACACCTTTTATCAACAGGCGGTATTGGGCCGGGTTCAGGTTGAGATTATCCCGGATATGAATAGGAGGCACGATGATTCCCAGTTCCGAGGCAAACTGTCTTCTGATGGCCCGGATTCTTCCCAGGAGAGTTCCATCCTGCTGCTTATCCACAAGAGGAATCAGACCATATCCGACCTCCAGCTCTATGGTATCCAGATTCAGGAGGTGGTCAACGTCTTCGGGTATGCCTGCTGCCTCTTCTTCTTTCTCTGATTTTGCGCCTGCCCTTTTTTCCTCCTTGGCTATTTCATCTTCCTTCAGGAAATACCAGGCAATTGTCCCTAAAACCAGGCCCATTGTCATAAACGGGATGGTGGGCAGCCCCGGTATCAACCCCATGCAGAAGACAATGACCGATCCGATAAAAACCGGTGTTGAGCTTGAAAAAAGGTGTTTGGCAAATTCTGCACCCATTTTCATCTCAGAGCCTGATCTTGAAACCAGAAGACCTGCTGCGGCTGAGATCAAAAGAGCAGGGATCTGTGAGACCAGCCCGTCTCCGACAGTCAGAAGTGTATAATTGGTAAGGGCATCCATCATTTCCATGCCTTGCTGGAGTACACCGATAATAAATCCTCCCACAATATTGATGATGGTGATGACGATACCGGCAATGGCATCTCCCCGGACAAATTTCGAGGCCCCATCCATGGCACCATGGAACTCGGCTTCCCTTGCAATGGCTTTTCGCCTTTCCCTGGCTTCGATTTCATCAATCATGCCGGCATTCAGGTCTGCATCAATGGCCATCTGTTTTCCAGGCATGGCATCCAGGGTAAATCTGGCAGCAACTTCAGCAATTCTGCCCGCACCTTTTGTAATAACCAGAAAATTAATCAAAACCAGGATGACAAAAACAACAAGTCCCACAACATAATTCCCGCCCACTACAAAACTTCCAAAGGATTTGATGATCGCACCGGCAGCCAAAGGGCCTTCACTGCCGTGTAAAAGAATCAGGCGGGTGGATGCCACATTCAAGGAAAGCCTGAACAGGGTCAATACCAGCAGAAGTGACGGGAAAATGGCAAATTCCAATGGAGCCGTTGTATACATGGTTGTAATCAGTACCACAATAGCTAAAGAAATATTCAACGCCAGAAAAAAATCAAGAATGATCGGGTGCAGGGGCAGGATCATGGCCATTAAAATCCCTATAAAGGCGACCACCATCAGGATATCTGATGATTCTCTCTTTATACCTGCAAGAATCCCGGCTATGTTCGTTGCCATTTACACTCCATATGTTTCAATAAACATTTTGACGCATACCGCCAAATTCCTGTCGCACATTTATAACTTTTTTCCCTTTAATTTGTATACATAAGCCAGTAATTCCGCAACAGCCTGGTATAATTCCGTCGGGACTTCACTGCCTATGTCTACACTCTTATACAAATTCCGGGCCAATTGTTTATCTTCCACCAGGGGAACATTATTTTCCCTTGCAATTCTCCTGATATTCTCGGCAACCGGGCCAGCTCCTTTTGCAAGGACTTTTGGAGCATCCATGGTCTTACCGTCATATTTCAAAGCAACGGCCAGACGGGTCGGGTTTGTCACCACCACATCCGCATGGGGAACATCCGCCATCATTCTTTTCCTGGCAGCCTGGTGCTGGAGTTGTCTGATCCTGGATTTTACCAGAGGATCACCCTCGGTCTGTTTCATTTCATCTTTGACTTCTTTTTTGGTCATTTTCTGGTCTTCCAAGAATTTCCATTTCTGATAGGCGTAATCCAGAACTGCCACCACAAACATGATCAGGCAAACCTTGACAAAAATCCAGAAAGAAACTTTCAGCATATACAAAAGAATATATCCCACACTGGTGTCGTATAAAAATGGGGTCTGTGAAAGTTCCGTCTTAATCGAATGATAAGCAACCATAGAGATAACGCTAACTTTTATCAGGGTTTTTAAAAATTCTACAATAGCCCTGGATGTGAATTTCTGTTTAAACCCGTTGATGGGGTCAAGCCGGGAAAATTTAGGTTCCAGGGATTGCCAGGACACGGAAAATCCTACCTGTGCAAAATTCGAGATCAAAGCAAATAAAACAATGACCGACATGACAGGGATACAGAGGATGATGATTTTTTGAGTATGATAGGCAAGAAGATTGATAATTTCAAGATGGGTTAAAACAGGGATTTTATCAAATTTGAAATTATGCTGAAAAACAACTACAAGATTGTTATAGATATAAGAAGCTGAAAAATATAAAGCAATGACCCCTGTCAGAAGGACAAATACGGATGGAATTTCAATGCTCTTGGCTACCTGCCCTTCTTCACGGGATTTTAAAAGCTTCCGCGACGATGCATCTTCGGTTTTCTCTCCGCCGCTTTCCGAATCTTCAGCCATTTTCCCTTACCCCCCGCCCATATAAAAAAGAAAATACATCAACAATTCCCTGAATTCGGATACATAGGTCCGGGTCATGATGACGATGATCTGAAGAACAAACCCGAAAAGAACAAGCCCTGAAATAATCTGCAAGGGAAAGGCCACAATCATGACGTTCATCTGGGGAGAAAATTTTGCTACAAGGCCAAAAGCCACGCTGACGAATGTCAGGGAAACAATGACCGGTGCACCGATTTTTACGGATAATAAAAAGAGCTGGGCACCGATCCCGATAACCTTGGCAAAGATAGCCTCATGCATCATGAAAAATCCCACGGGAACCAGTTTAAAACTGTCAACAGCAGCCAGGAACATGATATGATGACCATTCAAAAGCAGAAAAACAACCATACAGACCCAGTATCCAAGCTGATCCATGATGGATACATTGGCCCCGGTCTGGGGATCAACTACATTGATCATGGCATACCCCATCTGGAACCCTACGATCTGTCCTGCAAGCTGTACAGAGGCAAAAAACATCCTCATGCAAAGCCCGAGCGTAACTCCGATCAAAGCTTCAGCCAGGATCAAAAGCCCTGTGGATACGACAGTCATGGGGAATCTTGATAAATCAATGTCTACAACCGAATACAAAAGAAGGGAAACCACAAGGGCAAATCCCATTTTCAGCCTGTCCGGGAAAACCGTTGATGAAAAAACAGGAAGCATAAAAAGAAACATGCTGATTCTCAAAAGAACCAGCATATATGCCCTGAATTGATTTTGGTCTATGACATTGAGAATATCCATCTTTAAAGCACCCTTACCTGATGTATATGGGTATATTTTCAATCACATGAACGGTAAAAGTAGTGATTTTTTCCAGCATCCAGGGGGCGGCAAACAGAAGCCCTAAGAAAACCGCCAGAATTTTAGGAACAAAGGTAAGGGTCATCTCCTGGATCTGGGTAACCGCCTGGAAAACACTGACAATCAATCCTACTGCAAGTCCGAGACCCAGCATGGGCAGGGAAAGATAAATCGTGAGGACAATGGCCTCTTTTGCAAATTCAACCACAAATTCCGGAGTCATGGTTATACACCGAAACTTTTCAAAAGGGACCCGCAAATCAAATGCCATCCATCCACCAGGACAAAAAGCATGAGCTTGAAAGGCAATGAAATCATAACCGGCGGAAGCATCATCATACCCATGGCCAGAAGTACGGAAGCGACCACCATGTCAATCACAAGAAAGGGAATATACAGGACAAATCCGATAATGAAAGCGGTTTTCAGCTCACTGATGACATAGGCGGGAATCAGCACCAGCAAAGACACATCTTCTCTTGTTTCCGGTTTTTTCATATCAGCCCCTTTTACAAAAAGGGCGATATCACTTTCCCTGGTATTGATCAAAAGATATTTGCGAATCGGCGCCTGGGCCTTTTCAAAGGCTTTGTCATAGGTCATCTGCCTCTCCAGATAAGGGTTCAGGGATTGTTCATAAACTTCCAAAGCCACAGGTTTGATGATGAAAAATGTCATAAACAGGGCCAATCCCATGATCACCTGGTTGGGAGGGCTGGTTTGAATCCCCATGGCCTGGCGCAAAAAATGGAAGACCACCACAAGCCGGGTAAAAGGGGTCATCAGGATCAGGATGGCCGGGGCCAGCGTAAGGATGGTCAGAAGGGCAATAATTTCAAGGACAACCACAACCTCTTCAGGGGTTTTTGCGGTTTCCATATTCAATTGAAGGGATGGGATGGGAAATGTCACTGCAAAGGCGGACGAGCTTGCAATAAACAGCAGCAGCAGAGCTGACCCCACTGTTTTTATACATGAATGCCTTGTAGAAGATGATTTCGCCATTGTCATTTTTCTTTCCCAAGAGGGGAATCGGATTTATTTTCTTCCCGATTGCCGAGTTTCCGTCTCAATAAATCCGAAAACCTGAAAAACCCTGATTTATTCTCATTGTTTGGGAACCCGGCAGGATGATCCACAGAAGATATCTTTGTAATGCTTTGAGGGGTGACTCCCAATAAAAGGATATCTCCCATTACATCCACCATTACCAGCTTCTCTTTTGCAGAAAGATGATGGACACACACAAGCCGTATATAGTTTTCACCGCTTTTAAACCCTTTGAAGCCGGAAAACTTCCTGACCAGGTAAAACACCAGTATGAGAAGGGCCAGAACCAGGAACAGCATTGAAAAAGTTCTGGCAAAAGCAACCCATATCTCGGAAGATGTATTCATTCTGCAGATGCCAGGGATTTTACCCTGTCGATGGGGGTAATCACATCCGTGAGCCTGACGCCGAATTTTTCGTTTACAACAACAACTTCCCCCCTGGCAATAAGCTTTCTGTTGATATAGACTTCCAGAGGTTCTCCGGCAAGTTTATTCAGTTCGATGATGGACCCTTGTCCTAATTGAAGAAGGTCATTCACCAGCAATTTCGCCTTGCCTAACTCAACAGACAGCTCAAGAGGGATATCCAGGATAAAATCAAGCTCTCTTTCTCCTCTGGCTTCTGTCTCATCCATACCTTCAGGGGTTGCGCCACTTTTATTTTCATCTGCCATGGTTTAAGCCTCACAATCGGTTTTAATTTTATCTTTTACCTGGAACGCCTGGAACCCTCTTTGCACACCGGCAAACCCCGTGAGTTTCACAAGTCCGTCCACATAACAGACCAGGGGGTCGCAGGCATCATTATCAAGCTGGATAATATCTCCTTTCTGCATGTATATGAGCCTTTCTCCAGTGACTTCCGTTTTCCCGAGTTCTATTCTAAGGACGACTTCCGATTCCAGGATAACTTCCCTGATCATTCTTCTCCAGTTTGTATCTATTTCTTCCACTTCAGCCTGAACACCTGAAGATAATTTGTTTCTCATGGGCTCAATCATGGAATACGGATAACAGACCACAAGATTCCCGGCAGACTGCTCAAGTTCAATCTCAAACCGCGTCACAAGAACAAGATCGGTCGGAAGAACAATGGCGGTAAACTGGGGATTCATTTCCGACCGGATCAGTGTGGTTTTCACAGGTTCAATGGGGGCCCAGGAAGCTTCAACGTTTTTCAGGACTGCAACCACGGCTTTTTTGATCATTACTTCCTCTATATTGGTAAATTCACGCCCCTCTACCCTGGCTTTTCCAAGCGCCTCACCCCCGAAAAACGTATCGATCAGGTTATAAACAAGCTGGCTTTCAAGGACGATCAGCCCATGTCCCCTTAACGGCTCCATCCTGAATACATGAAGGCTTGTCGGAACCGGCAGGCTTCGAACAAACTCAGAAAATTTTAATGTATCAAAAGGATTGGCGCTGACATCAACATTGGTTTGCAGCATTGAAGAAAGCGTCGCCCGAACCTCCCTTGACAGTCTTTCATTGATGACGTCAAAGGTCGGCATTCTTGCCCGTACGACTTTATCCTGACTGGTAAAATCATAGGCAATAATACCCTCGACCTTTTCAGGCTTGCCTTTTTCCGCCGCGGTTTCAATTTCACCCGAGTCTAGTCCCTCTAAAAGACTGTCTACCTCATCCTGGGATAATATCTCGCTCATAGGTTTATCGCTGCATTAAAAAATTTGTAAAATAAATATTCCGGATCATGACTTCAGAAAAAATTGAATTCATCTGTTTCAGCAGGTCGTATTTCAGCATGATTTTACCTTCCGGACCTCTCAATTCCAACCAGGTCATCTCTTCTATCTTTCCTGTAATGATTTGCCTTATCTTATCTTCCATTGCCCTGACCTCTTTTTTATAGCGCCGGTCGGAAAGCTCCAAAGACAGATTCAGACTGATAAGCTTCATATCTGACCCTTTCTTAAGCCGAATGCGGTCAAAAGGCTTTAGAACGATAATATCTTCAAACACCGGTTCTTTTACTAGAGGTGTTACGGTTTTAACAACTTCTTTCCCGGAAGCTGCATCCTGATCGCCTTTGAGGTTTTCAGAGCTTTTCTGGAAAAACAACATCCCTCCTGTAATTAAACCGATAAAAAGAATTATACCGGCCACCGTGATGATCATGGCCTTTTTTGAGCTGAAAAAAATCCCGGATATTCCCTTAAGCCCGGCAAATATAATATCCTTTAAATATTTCCCTTTGCTTTTTTTCATCCCATCCAAAGAAGCGCCTTCCATATCTTCCAACAGCTCCTCATCAAAATCACTTCTCATTTCTTTCAGGTTTTTTGCGCCCACTACAACTCCTGGTATTTTGGTTTGGTATCTGCGTATCCTGATGAATAGCAATCCCTGTGCCAGAAATGCCATATTTTCATCTTTTTTAGCTGACGATACTGATAAAAAGTCTATGGAAACAAGTATAAATATACTGTCCATGATTTGCAAAGTATTTAATTTATTTGAATGGGCAGAAAAGAAAAAAGAATAAGGAGATTAAAAAGAAGGCCGTAAGACAGAACGATGTCAAGCAGGCTCTCACAGCGTCATAAATATGACAGCAGGGGAAGTGTTTTAAGCCCTTACCCCTGCTGTTCCTGTTGTTGAAAATATGCTTTACCGTTTCATATTGATTACCGTCTGCATCATATCATCAACCGTGGTAACCGTTTTTGAATTGGCCTGGAACCCTCTCTGGTTCACTATCATTGCAACAAATTCCTCGGAGATATCAACATTTGACATTTCAAGGGAATTGGGGGCAATCGTACCGAGACCGTTTTCACCTGGTTTATTGGTAATGGCCCCCCCGCTTTCCCGGGTTTCCCTGAAAAGATTCCCGCCTTCATTGGAAAGCCCGTAATTATTCAGGAATTTGGCAAGGCCGACACGGAACAGGGGAATCAATTGTCCGTTGGAATAGACGCCGGTCAGGACACCGTCTGAGGCGACATCAACCCCCTGGAGATCTCCTGCCGCATATCCGTCCGCATCCTGGAAAACCGTTGAAGAATTTTTCGAATACTGGGTAGTGGATAAGGAATCATTGACAAAATTGGTTCCGTCATACTTGGTACCGATGTTAAGTGCAATATCGGTTTCCGTGGTCCCGAATTCACCGCCTAAAAAATCAGTTGTAAACTCATAATAGCCTGTCTTCCTGATATCATCTTTTTCTATCTCTGTCCAGGCCGTGGACCCCTTTATATCAAAGGATATCACACTCCGGTCATTATAAGGATGAGTGCTTGAACCGTATTTCAACGCTTCGGAAAAGGAAAAGACAATATCCCGTTTATCAGTTTCATTTCCCGAACCGTCCAGATCAATCACCGCCTCGGTCTGATCCCCTTTTAATGTTGCATTGGGATATTCTATGGGAACCCGGTTGGGATTGGTGGTAAATCTGAAACTTTCGTTACCGGCAATCACACCGCCGCCTGCCGTGACGTTAAACTCCATATCAATGGTGAGATCAGAGTCGAAATCTATTGAAATCCCAGTGGTATATGATCCATTGGTAGAAATGACGGCGTTGGGATATTCCAGGGGAGGAGACGGGTCGATCTGGAATGCTATGGTCTGACCTGATGCAGTTGACAGGGCCTGGCCAAACGTATACCGGATCACACTGGGATTTGCCGTATTATTCGTATCCCAGATCTGTAGCTGGACCTGGGTATTGGAGCTTAATGCCGTATTGATCAGAACAGAGCCGGTTGATCCGGTACCGGCACTGCCCGTCCAGGCAGAGCCGTCCCAGGTCAATGTCACGGTTGTTGCGACACCGGCCGTCGTGGCCGTTGCCATGGCACCCTCACCTTCAGCGCTGGATGTGGATATGATGCTCAAAACCGGATCATTGGTCGGTACAAAGGTAAAAGTTTCACTGACAAAATCGGCATCCTTGAGCGGGTTATTCCAGTCCCATGCACCTAATCTTGCATCATAGATAAGACTGATATCAGATGCCACCATGGTCATGTCATCTACATTGGCATAATTGAAACTGGTTGAAAGCGTGCTGATAGCTGCTGTATCATTGGTTGAGACACCCGTGATCAGGGTTCCCGCCGAATAAGCGGAAGCAGGATTGCTCCAGTACCATTTTTCCGCAACAGGGTTCCATACAATACTCAGGTCATCGGCATCTTCATCCATAACACCCGGGGCATTAATTTCCATAGTTGTATTGTCATTGGCTGTATCACCGGAATAGGTCAGTCCTTCAATTCCCTGGATATGAAGATCATTTTTATTATTGATATCAAAACCGATATTGTCTGTTGCAACGGCAGGCTGGGCCAGCTTGATTTTCAGATCCGGGTCCACATCGGTTGCATCGTCCGGGGTCAATGTCAAATAAATATTCTGGTTATCCGAATAGACGATTTTTGCATTGCCGTAATTGTCCGGCAAATCAACCGCAGTGATCAGCCCATCATTGTTCACATCGGTGAATGACCATGAGGAACCGTCGAATTCAAGACTGAAACCGTAACCGTCCAGGCCCATGGCATCATAATCCACAATCTCGTAATTCACATTATTAACAGTATTTACGCCATTGGCGGTAAAATTACCGATACGGCCGGTGAATTTGCTCATGGTAAAATCCAGGATATCCCCGGAACTCTGGGAAAATTTAATGGTCCCACGGGCCAGGAGGCCCTTTGCATCAGTATTCTGGACAAGATTCCGGTTATCCTCCTCAGGATTCATGGTGATGATATATTCCCATTCCGTCCCGGTTTTCTTGTCATAAAAAATACTGACATCATGGGTACTGCCAAGGGCATCATAAGCCTTGACAACGGTCTGGTATTCATAGGTGCCGGAAGTAATATAGGGAGTATCACTGGAATCCCATATATTGGACAGGACAACTGCCTTTGAAACAGCATCTGCATCAAGGTTTGTTATGGCAGTAATGGCTTCGCTCTTTTTAGGCGGGCTTGTGAACTCAGACAGCACCAGATCGGTAATGGAACCGACATCTTCACCGGTTTCATCATCCAGGTTCCAGCCCTGGACCACATAGCCTTCGGGATTGACAAGCTGACCTGTTTTATCAAAATGGAAATTACCGGCCCGGGTGTAAAATGTATTTTCAGAATTTGACTGGCGAATGATAAAAAAACCGTCGCCGCCAATGGAAAGATCTGTTGTATTTCCTGTGGATTCAAAAGACCCCTGGTTAAAATTCTGCGACACAGACCCGACAGCCATACCTCTACCCATCTGGGCACTGCCTGCCTGGGTAGCCACACTTTCATACAGGGTATCGGCAAAGGTCGTTCTTCCCTTCTTATACCCAATGGTATTCAGGTTGGAAATATTGTTGCCCACAACCTGCAGGGCATTTCCCATATTCTTCAACCCACTGGTGCCTGTAAAAAGTGAACTTGATAAAGACATAATCCCTCTCCTAATTATTAAGACTCAACACTGTTGATCATTTATAACAAATCTTGATACCTTCAATTGACTCCGGTCATGGTTGAGATGGAAACAAGCCGGCCCGTATCCTTCATAACAAGATACTGGCTGTTGTTCAGATATTTAATACCTGACACTTCCCCGGAAACAGGGGTCTTTGCATAACCTGAATCTGTTTTAACCGTATAATAATACAAGCCGTCAGAAACTTTGCTTCCGGAATCTGAGAGCCCGTCCCATTCAATCTTGTTTTCTTTGCCAGCAGTTTCAGAGGATGGCAAGGTGATGGTTTTGACAAGTTCGTCAAATGCATCATAAATTTTTATGGTGACATCTTTTTGTGTATCCAGATTAAAAGCTAATTCCGTGCCGGAAACAAGCCCATCCTCAACCAGCACAATCGGTGAATTGGATGTTATGGTTTTTCCGATATAGTTTAATGCAGAATCAGAATCATTGCTTCCATTATTGCCATCTTGATCAATGACGGAAGTCAGTGAGTTCGGATCAAGAAGGACTCCCTGGACAACCAGATATGGCTTACCGTTATTATAGGTGACACCGTTCACGGTTCCGGTTACAGTGGACGGCACTACAGTATATCCAGTGCCGGTATTGGCCATGACGCTGTATTTGTAAGACCCGTCTTCAACATCTTCGCCGCTGTTATCGGTACCATCCCAGGCAATGATATGGGAACCTGCAGTCTGCTGTCCCTCGAAAAGGGTTTTAACGGTTTTCCCATCCGCATCCGTGATGGTAACCATGATATCTGCGGATTTTGAAAGATTATAG
>MGTJ01000047.1 GCA_001799395.1 Desulfobacterales bacterium RIFOXYA12_FULL_46_15
CGCTGAATTTCCTGTTTTGCCAAAAACATTAGCTTTTTCAGGATTGATCTCCAAGTCTTCCAATCTGCAAAACTGTACATGAGAATATTTTAAAATACCAGAATTTTTTCTTCTTATTTCCAGCGTCACATCCTCTGTTTCTTTTAATATTAAAAATTCAGAGTTTTTATTGACTTACCGGTAATAATTGTTCTAATTGTTTTCATGCGAAATATTTGACGTCATCAGAGAAATTAAAAAGCCCCTGCAACAGGGGTAAAATTAGACCCTGAACAGCTCTGATGATAACAATCCGAATACAGAAGTAACGATTAAAACACAGCAACCCCAAGGAGAAGTATGGAAGAAACGAGAACAAAATTAAAAAGGATAAAAATAGATTCAATATATGGCAAGAAAAAACATTTCAATGCTGCAGACAGGATTGAACGGTGGCACTATTGGCTGGGCATCCCGCTTGTCTTGATAAATATCATCACCGGTTCAGTCCTTTGTTATGTAATCACAGACGGGCAAACTTCCTGGATTAAATTTATACCCTTATTTCTATCTTTAATTGCCACCGTTTTAAGTGGGCTACAGACCTTTTTTAATTTTCAGAAAAAAGTTGAAGGCCATCGGAGAATTGGGAATAAATACCTTTTTGTCATGAAAAAATGTGACCGTCTGGAAGGATACATCGTTGATGGAATTATTGAAAAAAATTCTATCGCCGAAGAAGTAGAAATAATAGCCGCTGAAGCTAACAGCATAAATCAGGAAGCAGAGTCCTTTCCTACAAGCAAGAAGGATTATGATATTGCGAGGCAAGGGGTATTGAAAGGTGAAGAAAGCTACTCTGAAAAAGACTTGGAACTATAGGAAAACCTTGAAACGAAACATAAGCATAAGGACATTCATATGACTTTTTATTTCTTCCGGGCAGAAGCCGTTAACATGACCCCCACGGTTTATGATACATCGGATATCAGCACCATCCGGGGGGCGGGATTCTATTTGCTTGACAGGATTCATACGCTGAGTCGGGACCCTGAGTTTCATGATGGGCTGATTACAGAAGGGGCCAGCGCTGCAGTTTTTCAATTTGATACCGATGCTCCCAAGGACATTCGGAAAAAAATGCTTGCGCTTCTATACAGTGATCTTGAAAAAAAGGATAGGTCCGGTAATTCCTTGAAAAATCCTGCTATTCAGGGAATGACCTTTCTTGTGGAGTTCATGGAACATAAAAGCACATTTCAGAAAACCATGGCGGCACTCCAGGGAAAAATCCGGGTCTCCCAGATGCAGAACCCCACTATCCGGATATTTCCGGAAACGCTAATTTCCTCAGGACAATCCGAAGAAGGCAAAGACTTGACCTTTGATGCACTCAACCGGGTTCTTCCGGCCCATGAAACAGATGGAAACAAAGGAGCTCTTTCCCGGTTCACAAAAATCCGGAGGGACCAGGGGATTAAGTTAAGGAAAAAAATATATGGCGATCTTCTGAAAGGCCATGACATCCCTGAAAAAGAACTCAATTTTACTAATGATCTGGAAACATTGAGCCGGGGCCAGGGCAATCTGAACGGCAAAATTGCATACATTTATATTGACGGCAACAAATTCGGAAAGCTTCAAAGCGCACTGGATCAGGAAGCCTTAAAAGAATTTGATACTGTGCTGGATGATTTTAAAAAGAAATTTCTTGCCTGTCTAATTCAATATGCCATTAAAACGCCTGCTTTTCGCGCTCCCGGCAAATATAATGATCTTATCCGGCTGGAAACCCTGTTATGGGGCGGAGATGAAATCAAGCTGATCGTGCCTGCATGGCTTGGATGGACGGTTGCAACCCTGTTTTTCAAAACCGCATCCGACCTAAGCCTTGGATTTCAAGACCAGGGCCTTACCTTTGCCATGGGAATGGTTCTGGCTCATCACACAAATCCGATCCAAAATCTGGATGACATGGCAGGATTGCTTGTCGATGCAGTCAAAGACGGGATAAAAGCCGGGTCACCAAACGATCACCCCCAATATGACCGGGCCCGGGGAGACCGGATGCACTATGCTGTGTTGGAATCTTTAGAAACTCTGCCGCAAAAAGACTTTCAAAGGTTTACAGAAAAACAATATCAGACTTCATCCCGCGATATGGCCCTCAACCTGGAAACCATGAAGGCGCTTCAAAATTTCATACGGATCTTGAAAGCTGCCGGGTTTTCGCGCTCCCGCATTCATAAGATTGCAACCGCATGGCTAAAAGAAAAAAATAAAGGGGAAGCCTTTGAATATAAGGAATCTCTCCAGCGTGGCCTGGATCTCTGCCAGGCAGATGAAGATCTGAAAACAGATCTATACCATCACATTTCAAATATAACCGGTACCGGTATCAATGAAACCGGTATCTCCAGCCTGATACCGGAAAGAGGCTTTCGCTGGTTACAGATAGCCGAACTATGGGATTACCTTGTCTGGGAGGAGGAACAGAACGGATGACTTTTACATGGGTACAACAACCGGTTGAATTGATTATTCAAGGCCCTGTATTAACTGCGGGGGAAACCTTCTCAAGCTGGGGAACGGACTCTTCATTTTATCGTGACTTTAACGGCCGGCTGGCCCTTCCCGGCAGTCACGTCCGGGGTAAGCTTAGGGAAGCCCTGAAAGATGTCCTTTCCCTGGAAGGAATTTCTGAAGATTTTCTGGCCAGGTGGTTTGGGAAAGAAAGCCATAAGGACACTGGAATTCCTGATGCTTATTCTCCACACCGCGGTGTGCTGAAAATTACGGATTTTTTAATACCAAAAGAAGCTGCGCCCCTTGATCAGGTCCTGACCCGTATCCGCATTGAACCGGAAACCGGTGTGGTATCTCAAGGCGCCCTGATGGCATTTGAGACACCATTTTCTTCCGGCAAAGAAACACACTGGCACGGCTTTGTTGAATTCTTTTCAGCGCCTGAAGAGATTGGAATGACTCTTGAATATCTCAAGAAAGCATTTTGTTTTATCTCTGCCCTGGGAAGGGAAAAAACAATTGGGTTCGGCCGGTTGACAAAAGTAGTTTTCGGCGAAAAAATACAATCTCTGCCGGAAAGTCCCCTGGCTGAAGAATATATATATCCCGGTCTTAAAATTGCCATTAAACCGGAAGAAGCTTTTATGATTGGTGGTGTACGGCATAACCAGAATGTTTTCAAAAGTGATGCCGTAATCTCGGGAAAAGTGATCAAAGGGGCTTTTGCCACCGGCCTGAACCGCATTGCAGGTAATGACAACCTCAGTCTGATCATTGATGGAAATAATAAAAAGGTATCGGCTCTATACCCCGAGCTGGCTGAATATTTTGGTGAACTTGTGATAAACCATGCTATTCCCTGTCTTGAAGAATACAACCGGCCTTGCACCATCCCCTTGTCGGTCGTAAAATACGGAGACAGGCATGAGGATGTTACTTTTTTATCCCCTGAAGATATATTTTCCGAAAATGAACAGCCTGTTACATTCCAGGTGGACTGGAAAAAAACTCCTGACAGTATTCCCAAAAAGTATATCCTGCCTGACCTGGAGTATTTTCCTGTAACACGAACAGCCATTGAGTATGAAACAAGAAGAGCAGACGAAGGCAAATTGTATTCCTTTCACATGATCAAGCCTTTTATTAATGAGTCAACCCAGGTCTGCTGGAATAGCCGGATCATTTTTCCTCAGGGCCTGGAGCCTGCCAAACACCTTGCACTTGCAGGACAGATCAGGGCGGCATTCCCCCTGGCACTCAAGTATCTGGGAAAACGTCAAAGCCGGGTAACCGTCATGAATTGTCCGGAAAAAGGGCCTGCGCCGGATTACCACATCACCCCCGGATCAAGATTTGCTGTAATATTGCAGACACAGGCCCTGATGATCAACCCTGAAAGCATGGCTGAATGTGCACAGCCCTGTTTTGATGACCGCGATTCGCTGCACCGTCTCTACCAGGAATTCTGGGATACTGTCTGGGGCGCTGATACTGTTAAGCTCAGTCATTTTTATGCAACCCAGGAACTTCAGGGGGGATATCTCGGTGTCCGTTTCAACCCAAAGCAATATTCCCCATTTTATCTGACATCCAAAGGGAGTGTGTTTGTGTTTAAAGCTTGCAGCGAAAAAATCAATATTCTATTAAATAAAATATTAAGGTCTGGTCTGCCACTGCCTGGCTGGGTGGGGGAACCAAAGGGTCCTAGACATCCGTTTGCACCCCAGAACGGGTTCGGAGAGATAAAAATCATCATGGAGAAAGGGGGAGATAAATGAAATATTTTAAAGGTGGTGAATTTAAAAACAGGTATAAAATTGAGGGGACTCTTTCAGCGATAAGCCCTCTGCACATCGGAGACGGAGAAATGATGACCAATGAAAACCGTCTGCCCAAAACCGACAAAATGGAAAAAACTCCAGCATTCAATACCGTCATGGTTGATGACAGGGCAACAGCCTATATACCCGGGAGCACATTAAAGGGCAACATGCGGTCCTGGATAACACAGATCTTCACTGACATGAACGGACAAAGCCTTGCCTGTGCAAATGACCCGGCCCGGTCCGATAAAATCAGGAGTTTATTTGACGCCAACGATATTGTTGACATTGCACAGATCAGGGAAGATTTGCGTAAAGAACTTAAGATGATCGAATTTCTCTTCGGCAGTGCTGCCAATGAAGGGAAACTTGAATTCTGGGATTGCCCCATGATAAAACCTCCTCAAGCAGGAAAAGAAAAACTCCAGGCATATAGCGGCTACGATAATCAGCGGGGCACTATAGTGATGAAGTCCGTGGCCATTGATATAAAAAAGGGGATTGCCGCTAAAAATAAGCTCTATAATTTTGAGGCGGTTCCCAGGGGGGCCGGTTTCAAGGTTATTATATCGGGTCAGAACTTGGACGATGACGAACTCGGGATACTTTTATTTGCCCTGCAGGGATTTAATTCCTTTATTTTTCCATTGACCCTTGGTGCAATGGGCGGAATCGGTTTTGGACGGTTCAAATTTGATTTGTCAAATATTTATTGTCTGGATAAATCCAATTACCAGGATTGGATCCAAGGTGCCGTTATGAACGACCATGCAGGTTACTCAAATATACCTGAATTAAAAGACAAGTTTGAATCAAAAATCAAAGAATTTAAACAGGCATTTCTCAGTCAGTGCTTGGGAGGGCGGCCATGAGTTTTCTTACTCCGGATTTTTCCACTTTAACCGGTATAGGCATTATTACCTGGGAGATGGAAACCGCAACCCCTTTGTGTATTAAATCGGGAACGACATCCCTTTGGAATCAGGCATCATCAACAATGGAAAAGAAACCATCCAAAATCCGCCATGTGGATTCAGAATACAATTTTTACAAAAAAGGACCGCTGGCGGATGATGCATCCATTTCAGACTTTTATTATACCATCGCCATTGACCAGGAACAGCTTGTGTTAACGCATGAAATCCCTGCTTCCGGTATCCGGGGTGCTTTGCGTACTTATTCCATCAAACGTCTCGCCCATAAAGAACACTGGAATGCCGCTCTTTTTCCGGAGAAGGAAAACACAAAACTTCCTATTGAAGCGACAAAAGAAAGGGACGATCTGAAGCGTATCGAATATTCAAAAAACTTGAAAACAGCCCTTAAAACCCCTGGCTGGCAATTGGTCAGAAATATATTCGGCCTTGCAGCAGATACGATGGATGCGGAAATTGAAAATGAAACGATAAAAGGACGCCTTCAGGTTGAAACCGGGTCTCTTGAATCCATATCCAAAGAGCAGTTTCAAAAAAATGTGTTTGATGGCAACTTTAAAACCTTTGAGCCAGGCCCGACCAACGGCCGCATGCTGTTCACCACGAGAAACCCCATAGACAGGGTCACCCATGCAGCAAAGAACAAAGGACTGCACAGCTTTACCGAGCTTGCTCCAGGCAACCGCTTTCTTATCACCTTGCGTTTTCTCAATCCGATCCCGGAAGATCTTGGCATGGTGGCTCTGTGGGAACAAGGCCTGCATCAGGGCCTGCTCAGGATGGGTGGATTAAAAAGCGCAGGAAGGGGAAGACTCGATGTCAAATCCACATCCGTCAATCTTTTTCTTAAGCATACCGATGAATTCAGTGGTTTGAAACCGGGCGCTGCTGAGGTGTTCTCCAATGATATCTTAAGCGGATTATTCCCAAGCTTTGAAATACCTGATTGGAAAACAGAAACAAAATCCTATCTCAACCTTCTGCAACAAAGCTATAACAGGTTTCAAGGAGGGAAGACCCATGAATAGTCATAACCCTGTTCCTTTTGATTTCATCCCCTTTTCAAATTCCAATCCCCAGACCCGAACGGTTGACGAATGGGAAGCTGTCGGGGATCTTGTATCCGGAAGTATTGATTTTTTCCTAACTCCCTTGACCCCCATCCACATCGTTGGAAAGCAGGAAAGGAAAGGGAATAAGGAAGACTATAAAATTACGATGTCTCATTTTAACCGGGCCGGGCATACGCCTGTAATCCCTGCCACAACCCTTAAGGGAGCTATCCGTGCCTTTTTTGAAGCAGCTTTCAATTGCTGGGTCAGCCAAGCCACTGAAGAATTCCCTGCTGAAAAAAAATCGCGACACTGGGGTTTTGCGGCATTCGGCAAAAAAGACAAGGACAAGAGACTTCATTTTGGCCCGGCCATCCCCAAAAGGCTCCATCCCGTGGTAAAAGACGACAGAATTGACCTGGCCTCATTTTTATTCGGCAACGTGATTGAGCCTGAAAGCAAGGAGGCTTGCCAGGATCTTGCGTTTTCCTCCCGGCTGATCTTTGAAGACTTGATTGTAGATCCCCAAGACCTTGATATAAACTCCCTCCGTCTCCCCGACGTTCCGGGTGGCGCTTTCATGGGCGGGCCGAAACCCAATATCAGCAACTGGTGGTATTTCAAACCCCTGGGGATTGCAGAACGTAAAACTGAAAAACATTCCGTTACAGAATTTATCGGGGGTGAATACAGGGGCCGTAAATTTTACTTTCACCAGCATCCGGAAAAAATAACAGCATGGTACGACAATGAAAACAACTGGGACCATACCACTAAAAAGAAAGGACGGCTGGTCAATAATTATTATACATATCCTGTGGAAATAATCCCAAGGGACAAACAAATAAATGGAAAAATATTTTTTAACCACATCCCGGAAAAAATATTGAATCTATTTTTGTCCGTTCTCCAGCCCGGTGGAAAAATAAGACATAAAATCGGATATGGACAGGCTTTCGGTCTTGGTTCCATTGACCTTGCAATTGAAAAGGTTACAATAACTGATTCCAGGCAAATCATCCCGATTTTCCAGGAGCATCATTTTGCACCAATCGTCTCAAAAGGATTGGCCGGACAAAAAGAGTATATTGACAATCAGGCCTTGCTCTGGATCACCCGAATACTTTCCTTTGACAGTCTTCTGGATGATAAGGCCTATATCCTATCCTATCCTCCCTATAGCAAGGGTTTTTTCCAGACCCCAGTGCCCATTGATATGGTAAGGAGAATCCAGAAAGAAAATCCTGGTTGCACTACGGACGTGATTGCAGAAAAATTGTTTCCCATAAAAAAGACCATAGATTTTAGAGTCTACCAAGAGAAAAGCCTTTTGGGGGATAGGATTCTGAATCGTTGGAAATGAGATTATGATAACTAATTTGTAATATTACATATTTTATACAAAGAGCATGAGCCTGATTAATATATTACATCTTTCCGATATGCATTTTGGTGATATGAATGATGCCGCTCAATATATTGTCCAGCTTAGATTAGATTTAAAGCAAAATCTCCAAATTGATACCCTCCATTATCTCGTAATAACCGGGGACATTGGTACTTATTCTATTAAAGGAGAGTATGATGCCGCCTGTTTTTTTGTAAATTGCCTAACGGATGAATTCAATCTGTTGAAACACCGGATAATTGTTGTTCCAGGAAATCACGATCTAAACTGGGATATTGCTAAAAATGCTTATGATTTCATCTGGGGTCCTCCAAAAGGATTAAAAATCCTTAAATCAGACATACGTATTCGTTCATGCTCTTTTGGATTTCTTCAGCGGAATGAAGAAAATTATAAAAAAAGATTTGATAATTTCAATAAATATTTTTTTGAAAAAATTACTGGGGAAGTATATCCGAAAGATCCTGAGGAACAGACAATTCTCCACCAATTTCCAGAACATGGTATTCTTTTTTTATGCATAAATTCATCTCTTGAAGTAGATCACCATAAACCACACCGAAACCGGATTATCCTTCGTGAGGGTTCGATATTCAATTCTTTTCATCAACATCAAATTAATTCTTTCTTTTTAAAAATCGGTGTGATGCACCATGATCCCACAAAAAAAATAAAAGACGAGGGATTAATAGACACTTTATGCGGCCATGGGTTCCGAGTTCTTATGCATGGGCATAGGCATGAAACCACAAGAGGGAGCTATAGGTGCGGTGATAAAGTCTTAGAGTTTATAGGTGTCGGTGCTTTCGGAAAGCCTACAAACTTAAAAAGATATCAGCCTCTCCAATATCAGATACTTCAATATGATAATTTTAAAAAAAAAATCAAAATTTTTAAAAGAATAAAAACAAAAATATATGGTGTTTGGGGTGACGACACATCGAAAGGTGGAAAATCAGTTGAAGAAATAATTTTATGTGCACCAGACGATTATAAGCGTTTGCGTTGGGGGGAGATTCAAAATTTCAAAGACGCAAAAAAAATAGCCAAACAAGAGGTTCGTCTTCTCTATGATCGTGTATCTGAAATCTCACAGTTAAAATGGCCAAAAAAACTTATTACCGAAATAGAAATTGAATCTATTAATAAAAAACTCATTGCTATTGCGTTTCAGATGCAAGAGGACGTTGCGGATAGAAATGAAACGGGCAAAATTACTGAGAAATCTGCATGGGAATATTTTTCATCAGATTTTAATGACAGCCTGGGTAATGCAAAAATCTTCTTAGACTATCTGGTGAATCAGGAGGGTATTTTAACTTGGACAGAAGGTTATTATTCTTTTTCCTCACTTGAGGTACAGCAATTTTTAGCTGCCAACCATTTGGCAAATATGATTGATTATCCTTCAAAATCACTACAATTAATAAAAGGTGATTCGGATAAATGGCAACAAATTTATACCTTGTCAGCTATACACGCCTCAATGAAAAAAGGATTGGAATACATTATAACCTCAATCAATACGCTATGCAGTATGTTTGAAAAATTAACTGATTTGGATGATAAGCAATTGAATTATATTATTGCCGCCGGGAAAACATTATTTGAAATTGGAATTGACAAGTTGGAGCGAAGCGAAAACGGCAAAACTATTATAGGAAAAGTAAAAACCGAACTGAAAAGATGTCTCGACATAAAAGGGTTCGACTTATTAAAATATCTTGAAATAGAAGACACTCTTTATATGATTAATGACTCAAGGTTTGACCCAACTAACTGGTATTTACCTTCTGAAACTAATTGGGGGTATGTTGAAGTGCCTCTGCACGGTTCATTAAAAAATATCGATACTGGACTTCAGCAAGTGGATTATGTCTCTAACTTTGCAATTTCAAAATATCCTGTAACAAAAGCACAATTTAAGGCTTTCATTGATGAAAGCGGACATAAAACCGAAAGTGACAAATGGCAAGATTATGGGCAGGGAAGCCATCCTGTTGTATTTGTCTCCTGGTGCGATGCAGTTGAATATAGTAAATGGCTAACCAAAAAAATGCATGCCTTCGGCTGGACATTTAGGCTACCTTCTGAAGTTGAATGGAAAAAAGCAGCGGGGGTGGACTTCAATAGGCTTTATCCATGGGGTGATTCCATTGACAAATCCAAATTAAATTTCAAGGACACTGGTTTTGAGGGAACTTGTCCTGTCGGCTACTTTACAGGAGGGGCTAGCCCGTATGGCTGTCTTGATATGGCGGGAAATGCCTTTGAGTGGATGATAGATACTGATTATAGAAAAAATACTTTTGATGAAGAAAATACCCGTTATCAAATTATTTGTGGTGGCGCATGGGACACAGAACAAGATGAATGCAAATTAAACTATTCCACTGAGGCTGAACCTAAAACAACAGAAAATAATATCGGCTTCAGGCTTGTTAGGGAGAAAATAAAAATCATTTGAGCAGCATACTTGAAAACTTTTCATGCAATTCAATTAATACCGGGGAGTTAAGCTTTGGAGATTACCGATTTCTTTTAAACATATGTATAAGGAGATTTTTTTTGTCACGTAAGATAGCCACGGCATTCAATAAATTTTATCGTAACATAAAGATATCAAAAGAATATCGAAAGATTGCTTATCAACGCAAAAATGAAATATTACCCATTTTAAAAGACAAGCTCAATGTTGTCGAATTTATTTCAACAGGATCGGTTCCCCGAAACACCGCCCTATATAAAAATGCGGATTTTGATTTGATCGTTGTATTCGATTACGGTCAGAAGATAAAGAACATTAAACCAGCGGAAGTTTTGCAATCA
Organism: Desulfobacterales bacterium RIFOXYA12_FULL_46_15; assembly: GCA_001799395.1. Taxonomy (GTDB): domain Bacteria; phylum Desulfobacterota; class Desulfobacteria; order Desulfobacterales; family Desulfobacteraceae; genus Desulfobacula. The sequence goes on from MGTJ01000047.1 coordinate 10,553, forward strand.
ATCTGTGAGATTTTTAATGACTCTGATATTAAAGCCACGACTAATGGACAAACAGTAACTTTGCACTACGAAACATTGCCAAATATAGACATCACACCAGCCCTTAAAATTTTCGACAACGAAAAATCCATTAAAACATGTAATATTCCAGATTCAACTTCAAAAAAATGGATACAAACCAAGCCAAATCAACACACAAGAGATATGATTAACGAACACCTAATATGTGGGACATCTTTTAGGAAAATCATTATGATTGTTAAGCATTGGAATCAAATGAGAGGGTCATATTTACAGTCCTACCATATTGAAGTGATGGCACTTAAAATATTTCATTTTAAGCTTGAAAATATAGCCTGGGAAATCTTCTATTATTTTGAGAAAGCCGCTGATCTTATCTCAAAACCATTGTGGCATGAGGGAATATTGGTTGATAGTTATTTAAATCCAAAAAACAGGTTCGAGATCCGGACTATGATGCAAAATGATCGCGATTCTTTATTCGCTGCCTGGCAGAAAATTCAAAATATAGATAGCGGATATATCGAGGCTTTTACAATTTGGAAAAAAATATTTGGAGAAAAGTTTCCAGACTGCAAATAATACAATGATTTTTATAAATAATATTTCAAAAAAAGGAATATGATTATGGACACCTCCCACTACTATCATTGGCTATATGTTATGGCAGAAAAACAGGAAAGATTTCGGAAAAAATTATTATTTTTAATTATATTTTTATTATCATTGTCAATATTCATAACCAACACCTATTTCCTTTATGTATCGTTATTATTTACTTTTCTTTTTACCCTTTTATCATGGTGGATTAAGTTTCGAATTGACCGACAATATTCACTGGGCCAAGATTTACAGAATATCCATATACTAGAAATTGCATATAATAAAACTCCAAGTCAATTCGAAATTAGCCATTTAAAGACAAGATCCGGATTGCAGGTTTTAAGGGAAGTCGAGAAAATAAAACAAAAAAGCGGCGACGACCCGGACCCTGGAGCCGAATATTCAAGTAAGGATTTAACCGCTGGAAATAAAAAACTTACAATGATGATACACGAAAATTCATACTGGAATCATTATTTATACAAATATACCTTTGAAAAAAATCTGCAAATTATGGTCGTCTTAATATTATCTATATTAATTTCAGCTTTTGTCCTTTTACCCTTGGTAAAAGGAATACTATTTTACGACATAATAAAATTGATTTTCACTTTTCTATCGTTCACTATCCTTTATGAATTCTTAGAATCAACAGTTAAGTTAAAGGATGCATCGAGTTCAATGCTTGAAATAGACAATGAACTATCAAGGAATACAACAACATTAAGTGAGGAAAATTTATTAAATATTTTCGCTCATTATGTTCATATTAAAAAAAATATTCCAACACCGTCAGAAAAAATTTATACACAACATCGTGATTTATTGAACAAAGGATGGAATGAGCGGAACATAGCATCGTAAATTAATGAGAATTAATTCAACCAGAACATGACGGTAAAGATTATGGTCCAACTGATAAATGTACTGCTGGAACTCCTGTTCCAGAATGCCAGTGCTGTCCCTCCGGTCCGGCAGCATGACCCTTAATTGACAGCCCGGGCAACAAAAGCCCTTCTGCATTCACTTTTCAGCCTTTTCTGATCCCCGCCGCCTTCGATATAAAGTTTCACCATTCCCATGGCTACCAGCGGTTCCCTCCTATTTCTCCTTTCCGCCACAATTCACCCAGAGAGTATTTTTTCAGCCAGTCCTTTAGATCATCGGTTTCAAGTCTTTTGAATTCTGTACAGCCTTGCTTTTTTTCACAGACAAGAATTGAATCCGGGGTATCGGACAGCTCATCCACCAGAGCTTCGGAATGGGTGGTTACAATCAATTGGGTCCGGGTGGCGGCTTCCTTTAAAAGCGTTGCCAATACAGGAATGATATCTGTATGAATGCCCAGCTCAGGTTCTTCAATACAGATCAGGGGCGGCGGTTTGGGATGGCATAAGACAGCCAGCAGGCAAAGATAACGAAGTGTGCCGTCAGACAATCTTGTTGCCGGGATTGAAAAATCCCCTTCAGTCAGGAAAAGCTGGACACTCCCGCCTTCGATACTGACGTCGAAATCCTCGATTCCCTCATAAAATTCACCCAGTAATTCAATAATTCTTCGCTTTATTCTGGGTGTCTTTTTGATGCTGTTTAAAACAAGTCCCAGATTTCTGCAATCCTCCTCCAGATAATCATTGGGTGCATCGGATTCCTGGGGTTGCCGAAGGGGTGCATACCTGCCAAAAATCCATTCCCTGTAAATTTTTATACGGCCGAATTGTTCCCCCAGCCATGTCAGTTCCGGATATTGATCCGGGTCTTTCCGCTGGGAAAGAATGGATTGTTCAGGGTCAACAGATTCCCGTCTTAACGTCTGTTTACCCGACTTAACATTAAGGACCGGATGATTGTTTTCATATCGATAATAAAAACAGGCGTCTTTTTCTCCCGGACCAGGTCCGGAATTTTCAATACACTCGTCAATGAGTTCAAAACGCTGATTAACCGCAGTAAATGAAATGGAGTGCCGCAAAAACAGGTCATCCCTCATAAAGGGCAGGCATTTCACATCCGCTGCAATAGCAGCAATCGGATCTTTTTCCCCTTTCCACAGCCAGTCCATGATCCCACCCCCTTTTCTGACGGGCAATTTCAAATCCTTTGACATGGCCTGAAAAAGGCTGATGATTTCAATCAGGTTTGATTTCCCGGAACCGTTAGGGCCAATAATCACATTCAGCGGTTTAAGCGGGATTTTCCCGGTATCAGATCCAAAAGATAATAGATTCCTTATGGTCAATGCGTTGATTAATATATTATCCATGATCCCTTTATCCATGCAGGCTCCTGTTTAAATATTCAAAAAAATAATATCTTGAATACATTTTCAAATCAATCTGTTTTAAGAAAATTAAAGAAACGTACAGATATCCATTTTTTCCGATCCATTTCATGCAATCTTGAGGAGCCCCGGCTTATTTTTTTTCATACCAGGTGCCTCTTCCGACGCCTTTTTGGATGATATGGCCTGAGTCTGCAAGTTTTTTCAGATGGTCCTTGATTGTGTTGCGGTTGGCTCCGGTTAAAGCTCCGGCTTCTTTTACCGTGACTTTGCCGCGGCTTTTTAAAACCTCCATGATTTTTTCAGACAAAGGCGGCAGGGCGGCCGTTAATCTTTCCTGGTCTATTTTCTTGACGAGAATATTTTTTTGAATAAAAAGGCAGTTTATAAAAAATGAAATCCAGTCACCGATAAGAGATTCCGGGCTGTCAAGGGAATGATTGGTCAGGTTTACCAAATCTTTCATCAAACCCGGTGTTTCAAACGGGGTGGCTGTTTCAAAGACAACACCAAGGCTTTGGCCGGACTCGTCAAAGGCTTCGGCATGATTGGGAAATTTTTTATAATACCCCCTGTGTCTGTCGTCTTTTTCCGAATATTTTAAAAGAATATGATGGAGCTGCTGAATATGATTTTCCGTTAAAGGTAAATCTTTGTATGAGTCGAAAATTAATTCCATCAAAGCCGCATAGCCGGAAACCTCCTGCTCGTCCCTTGAACGGAATGATTTTATTTCAAACCCTGAAAGCAATCTGTCAATCTCATCATCCGAAAGCTTAGCGCCTTCAATTCTTGTTGATGAGCCCACAGATTCTATTGTTGCAATGATTAAGAAAATCCATAAATACCTCCGTAAATACACCCATAAATATCCATTATTTTTTAAGGGAAGTCAAATTTTATGGAATTGATCCTGCGCCTGTTTCCATAATTGAAACTCGGATAGTTTAAGGCGATACCGGGCCACACTGCCTTCATGAAGGTGCAAAAGGGCATCCAGTAAAATCTTCATAACAGCCTCCCTATCCTTTTCAGGTATCTGTTCAGAGATCTGTTGCTCAATATTTTTTACAGAGGGCGTGAGGCAGCCCCGGACAATTTCCTGTACCGCCCGGATCAATATTTCCCGATAACGGATGCGAAGGGGGTCAGGGTCCGCCATGGTCTGGGTGACGGCAAGATATCGCTGGCAGGACCGCTCATAGGCCCAGATAAAAACATCCTGCAACAGATCAACCTGGTTGAATTCATAGACCGCCAGGATACCGTCGATATAAGCCTGCTGTGGCACATCAACAAAGGAAAGAGGGCACAGATTGCTGCGAATCAGCGGGATATTCGCCCCCAGACGGGAAACCCGTTTGTTGACATCCTCAAACGGCTGCAGATAAGGCAATTGGACCATGATGAAAAAAGCCTGTTCAAACGGGTCTTGAATGGCATCCGCTTTCTTCAGCAGCAAGTAAAAACACTCTTCAAGGACCTGGGGCATAGCCAGGGGCTGGAAAACCGAGCCATGGATACTGACCGGTCTTCGCCGCAGCCGCCCGCATGCCCTTTCATCCGGCAGAAGGTTTTCCGACAGGATGGCATGAAGGTTTAAAAAAGTAAAAGAATTAAAACTGATCCGGTCGGCCTCCTCAATGAGCATTTCAATAGCTGCCTTGTGGTTCAGGATCATCTGGGTTTCCTGGATATCCCTGCCCTCAGCCGCCTGTCCGAATTCAATCAGATTCCGGGTATCCAATTGGCTGTAAGTATTCCCCTCCAGGCGGGAAGAGGCCCAGGACAGGTCAATCAGCAGCCGGTTCAGGATTTCCCGTGCATAGGTGCCGGCAGGATGTTCCCGCACTTGTGTACGGCCCATCTCATGGAACTGGCCGCGTAAAGACGCGGATAAATAAAAACTCACATTGGGTTCATAATCTTCTATGAACGACCGGTGATACCCAACGGGTTTTCGCTGCATTACCGGTTGCCGCACAAGATCCCTGAGAATAGATCCATCCTTTGAAACCGGGACATAACTATCAAAATCCACCCTGCCGGAACCTTTTTTGTACACCAATGCGATGCTTTCCCCTTCTGTTGTGATCCGCTTTTCTGCAAGAAGGATTTCTAAGCGGCGCTGCAAGGTACGACGGTGGAGGGTTTGCGGCAAATGATGAGAAAGGGCTTTCTCAAGTTCGGAAATTCCGATCCCCTTTGGGTGTTGTGAAATCACCTGTTCAATCAAATTTAATTCATCGGCAGACACAACACGGGCCATAGAATTGATCTCCACAAAAACATTGTGCGACACTAAAGCGTGACAATAATATGTCACGCTTTAGTGTCGCACGTCAATATAAAAAACAGGATATCTACTTTTCCGGAAGGAAATGGAATTGATCCTGGGCCTGTTTCCATCCAGGTATCTGCCCTAAGATCTGCAAAGGCTTTTCCGTGCCATCGGAAAAAGGCCGTTACCGGCCGATATTATCAAAACTCAACCGATGGAATTTTTGGATCCCTTTCATGCGATCCTGGGGAACCCCGGCTGCCTTGGCAAATTCCGGCCACCTGGCCACACTGGCGATGACCTCTTGAATTATCAATTTGGGTTTCGGCACACTTATGGACTCTCCCACGGCCACGAGGTCGGACAGGGTAAAATCATCATTTTTCCCATTGATTGTCATTTGATGCCGGCTGGTCCATACCCCGTCGGGCCGGTATGAAAAACTTACATCAAAGGCCGGAGACAATTTCCATTTACCGGACGGACCCATCAGAAACCCGATATTTTTGGTATGGTCATCATGATTGCGGGCAATGACGTTGAACAACATCCGCCGGTATTGCTGAACCGCTTCCTTGTGGGGAAGCCTTAACTGACGGATAACCGAAAAAGCCTGCTCATAGCCGTAGGTACCCGGAAGGTTGAAATCATAATGGGCCATCCCGCATAAGGACTGCATGTGGATTTTCCGGCCATCCATCCGGTCAAACCGCCGGGTCAGAAAATGGGCCCGCCCGTTTTCCTCTATCAATCGACATTCGGTCATATCAATGCCGGCCGCCCGGGCCATGAGGTGATAGGCATATTCGATCCGGCCATACCCTTGGGGTTGCCCCAGTTCCAGATCATTCACGCCGTCAAATTTCAATATCCACTGGTCATACCCGTGAGGCACATCTCCCTGGCCGGAAATCACATGTCCCTCTTGATTCATGGCGATGATCACCTTGGGTCTGGCTCCTCCGGCTGAAGTCCCCACCCTCAGGATATCCAGAATTGCGTCTGTGTTTTCTGTGTCAGTGCCTTTTAAGGCCACATCCGGTTTTAACCGGTCCGCCGTGATCTGCTGTGCCAGATTGACCAAACCGGCAACCTCTACTTCAATGGCCTTATCCAGATTCCCGGGGCCCATCGACGGAAAAAATTCCAACGCCCCCATGCCCCGGGTCCCCATATAGCATAACCGCTCGATGGGGCTGAAGGTATCAATACTCCGTCCCTTTCTTGCGAGCCAGGCATTGATGACCAGGTTCCCGAATTTGTCCGGCAGCGAATCCGCCAGCAGCCCCGGCAATCCAAGGTAAGTATGCCTGTTTAATTGTGGAAATCTGAAAACCGTGGCTGTTTGCCGGGCTTTTTCAACATTCATCTGCAAGGGAGAACTCTCAAGACCTTTTTTTAAAAAGGCCGGGGTATATTCAAAGGCTGCAAACCCGCCCTCCCATGCCACCACACCGACATTCTCCCCCCACAATCTAACGGTAGCCGTGTCCACTGTATCTACCATTCAGGGGTATCCTTTTTTTTGGGTTTGCCGCTCATGCCTGTTGCCCGTTCCCGTTTTTTGCCCAGCCTGGCTTTCTGTATAGGGCTGATGGGCACATCCGGAATGAAACTGTTGAGCTCATCCAGTGCTTCGAGTTCCCTTAATACGGCAATAATCGTTAAAAATTTGCCTTTACCGCTTTCCACCGATTGAACGGCATTGATCGACAAACAGGCGGATTCCGCCAGTTCTTTCTGTGTTCTGTTTTTTCGTAACCGCAACCGCTTAATTCTATCTCCAAGCTCGATTCTGATACCTTTGTTGGTCATTGAATAGAAATCCATAAGAACCCTTTTTAAGCCATTTATTTATAAATATGACCTATAAGACACTTTTTTAACGAAATTAAAATAAGAACTTACAAATTGCAAGAAACTCTTGACGGCTTTCATCTTAAAAAGGGTGAACTGATTAAAGATCGGCATTAATATGTCACGCTTAATGCCATTTCCCACGCCACGCGAGGTATTGCGAAGGCTTCAGGCTGTAGCGGGCGATATTGCCTTCATGCAGGTTCATGATTTCCGTTTCAACGGCTTCTATGAACCTTGCCTGATCTTTCATCGGTATTGTTTTTTCTGCCTGGTTCCTAATAAAAGCAACCGCAGCTTTTTTATCCATAATCCCGGGAACGATTCCCCTCACTGTTTCAGCAATGAGTTCCCGATACTTCAGACGGAAGGGATCGGGTTCTCCAAGAGACCGCCGCACAGCCGAATACCGGGCGCATGACCTTTCGTAGGCCCAGACAAACACATCTCTGAGCAATTCAATGCGATTCAGCTCATACACCCCCAAAACTCCTTCAATATACTCTTGTTCAGGAACATCCAGAAATGAAACCGGGCTCAGATTCTGCCGGATAAACGGTATATTGGCGGCCAGCCGGGACACCCGTTTATTCACATCTTCAAAGGGTTACAGATATGACAAATGGACAAGTGCAAAAAAGGATTGCTCAAAAGGGTCATCAATGGCGGCAGCCTTATCCAGAACCTGCGCAAAACATTCCCGGATCAGCCAGGGGATTTCCAGGGGGTGAAAAACAGAACCGCCGATACCCACGGGAATTGAGCGCAGTCTTCCGCAAGCCCTCGAATCTTCAAGAAGATTATCTGCAAGCAGAGCATGCAGATTCAGTATGGTATAACTGTTAAATCCGATTTCCTCTGCCTGATTCACCAGGAGTTCAATGGCGGCCTTATGATTCAGGATCATCTGGGTTTCCCGGACATTTTTGCCTTGGGCGGCCTCTCCCATCTCCAGCAGTCTTTCGGTTTCCAGCAGCGAATAGGTATTGCCCTCAAGGCGGCTGGAATTCCAGGACAAGTCACTCAACAACCGATCAAATATCCTGCGGATATAGGTACCTGCAGGATGGACATCCTCCCGGCTCAGCCCTTGATCATGAAGATGTTGCCGCATATCCGGAGGCAAATAATATGTCCGGCCGGGATGATAGCCATCAAGGAAGTCGCGTTTATAGCCGACGGGAACGCGCTCCATGACCGGCCTGCAAACCGTCTTTTTTATGGCTTCAGCATCCCCGGACAACGGAATCCGGGAAGATTTTGTCTGAATCAGGCCCGATGGCCCGCTATCCTTTTTTACGGGGATCTGATAGCGGCTATTCCGGCCCTGGCCTAAAATGTGCAACCGTCCCTGGGAAACCAGAGATGCCAGTCTTCGTTGCAGGGTCCTCAGCGGTAACCGGATTTTCAACCGGGTATTGATCTCCCTGAGGGACACTCCTGAAGGAAAACCTGAAATCACCTGCAAGAGGATATCAAATTCTTCTGTTGAAATTTGTTTTGGCATGGAAACTCTCCTGATGTCGCAATTTTAAGTATCACGCCGGAATAAAAATTTATATGTCGTGATTTGCATTATTACGCCATTTTATTTGTCGTGCAAGCATAAATTTACAGGATGGGTTTATTTTTATGGATGGGAACGGATGGATTAATGGATGACCGGCCTGATAAGAAGAATACTTATCAGGCCGGTCCTAGGGAACAATAAAAGCAATATGCTATACTGTTGGTCTGGGCAGGACCCCGGCCCTTTCGGCGATTTCCGGGACCTTGTGCTCCCATTCAATGGCCATGAGGTGGACCCCGGCCACGCCCTTCATTTCCTTGAATTCCGCGATCTGTTCCAGGGCGAATTTGATGCCTTCCTCGGCCTGGTCCTTCTTGTCCACGCCTTTCAGGCGCTTAATCAGGGATTCTGGAATATCCATGCCGGGAACATATTTGGACATGAAATTGGCCATGCCTGCATTTTTCATGGGGGTGACCCCGGCCAGGATATAACATTTTTCATTGAGCCCCATATCCACCACCTTGTTCATGA
>MGTJ01000048.1 GCA_001799395.1 Desulfobacterales bacterium RIFOXYA12_FULL_46_15
GGGAAAACCCATTAAAAATGAACCAGTTTTCACGCACAGAGCAGCTTCTTGGAAGCCAGATCATGGAAAAGATCAAAAATGCAAACATTGCTGTTTTCGGTTTGGGCGCCGTGGGGTCCTTTGCCGTTGAGGCCCTTGCCCGGACAGGCATCGGCAGCCTTCACCTGATTGATTTTGATAGGGTGGATGCATCCAATATCAACCGTCAGCTCCTGGCTCTGAATTCAACCGTGGGCCGGGAAAAGGCTGTTCTTGCCGGAGAAAGGGTAAAAGATATTAACCCGGAATGCAGGATCACGGTCAAAAGCTCGTTCATTAATGCCGAAAGCCTTGAGGACCTGTTGATGCCGGAAATGGATGTGGTGGTGGACGCCATTGACGGATTGAATTCAAAGATCAATCTCATCGCAGGGGCAAGAGGGATGAACATTCCTGTTGTGTCCAGCATGGGAGCCGGGGGCAAGACAGATATTTCCCTGATCCGGGCCGGGGATATCAGTGAAACCGAGGTCTGTCCACTTGCCCGGGTGGTCAGGCGGCGGCTTCACAGAAGGGGGATTTATGAAGGCATACGGGCTGTCTATTCCATTGAGAAACCATTGAACAAACAGCCCTTTAAGCCTGAAGATGCTGTGGACGCGCTGCCGGATCACGGCCGGCAGCGGCCGCCCATCGGAACCGTAGTCTGGATCCCGGGTGTTTTCGGTCTTACCATTGCCCATGAAGTGATCAAGCTGATCACGCGTTAGCCCTTTTTTTCTTCATCCCTTAAGACCCGTCTCAAGACTTTTCCCACATTGGATACAGGGATTTCATTTCTGAATTCAATGATTCTCGGCCGTTTATAGCCGGCCATATTTTCCTTGCAGAAATCATGGATTTCAGCTTCAGTGGCAGTCATCCCGGCTCTCAGCTTGATAAAGGCCTTTACCTTTTCCCCGCTTTTTTCATCCGGAACACCCACAACAGCCGTCAGCTCAACCTTGGGGTGGGTGTAGAGGATATCTTCCACATCCCTTGGATACACATTGAAACCACCCACAATGATCATATCCTTTTTCCGGTCCGTAATGGTAATATAGCCGTCTTTATCGATATGGCCGATGTCTCCGGTGAGAAAATACCGTTTGCCGCCCAGGGAGACAAAGACTTCATCATTGGCATCCGGCCGTTTCCAGTATCCTTTCATGACCTGGGGGCCGGAAGCGGCTACTTCGCCGTCTTCACCCATCTGCATTTCTTTTTTGGGATCTTCAAGATTGACGATTTTTACATCCGTACCCGGAAGGGGGAACCCGATGGACCCTATTTTCCGGGTTTCCTTAAATGTCGGGTTGGCTGTTATGGCCGGGGCGGTTTCGGTCAAGCCGTACCCTTCAAAAATGATGGAGCCGGTTTTTTCTTCAAAGCGCTTACAGACTTCAGGAGGCAGGGGTGCGCCACCTGAAAAACAGCCCATGAGGGAAGACAGGTCATATTGATCGATCAGGGCATGATTGGTAAAGGCGACAAATATGGTGGGAACGGCCGGCATGAAGGTGGGTTTGTATTTCTGGACGGCTTTCAGAACCTCTGTAAACGGCGGCTTACCGGCCCTGGGGTCAGGGATGCATATGAGTTTTGCCCCCAGCATGGCCGACATCAAAAGCGCAACGGTAATTCCGAAACTGTGGTACCAGGGCAAAACCCCCAGGAAAGAATGGTAATTTCCCTTGTACATGGTTTCCGGTTTTTTGCCCTGCCCGTGGATAAACCGGGCATAGTGGTGCAATGCCAGGACATCATATGTAAAATTGGTATGGGTCAGTTCCGCTCCCTTGGGTACTCCGGTCGTTCCGCCGGTATAGAGCATGACGGCCGTATCCGCTTCAGGGTTTATGGTCAGTGAAGGCGGATTGGGTTGCGTAGAGGAAACAATATCATCATACATCAGGTGTCCCGGGTTTATTTTACCGGCTGTTGGAATTTTTCCCAAAAGCCCGCCAAGGACGGCCTTGAATTTTGGAAGATAGGATTTGATATTGCACAGGATAATGGTGTCAATGCCGGTTCCCTCAACAGCTTTTACCGTGTTTGGGTAAAATACGGGATGATCCATGCAGAATACCATTTTTGATTCCGAATCCTTTAGCTGATAGTTAAGTTCGGAAGGTGTATATACGGGGTTACAGTTTACGGCCACTGCACCGGCTTTCAGAATTCCGAAAAGAATCTCGGGAAACTGGGGCAGGTTGGGCAGAAAGATGGCGACTTTGTCTCCTTTTTTGATGCCCCTTTGGACAAGGAAGGCAGCGATCCTATCGGCAGTATCTTTTACCTTGCCATAGGTTCTTGAAGCACCGTTAAACAAGGTAAAAATATTGTCAGGATAATTTTGGGCAGAGTCATCGAGAAATTTGAAAAGAGGGAATTTGTAATCGGTAAATGTGTGCGCCGCGCCTTCCGGCCAGAAAGGGGTCTTCCATGCTGAGTCACTCATTTTTTTTCTCCTTTTATTCAGGGTCGTCTGCCAAAGATAGATCTGTTATTAAACATTGCCTGGTTGTTTATACAGGCAAGTTTAAAATAAAGAAAAGCTTTTTTTAAAGTAAATATTTGGGTTGCCCGGCATCCCTTCTTTCATATATAGTATTCTATTTTCAAACTCATGAAATAAAGGAGATGGGAATATGATTAAAAAAGCATACCAGTGCCTTCTGATTCCATTATTTTGGCTGGTGTTGTTTGCAGGGATTTCTTTTTCTGAAGATATGTTTGTGGCAGGCGTGACAGAGATTTCCCTGCGTACCGGACCCAATGTGGAAAATAAAATCATTGCCATGTTGAAAACCGGGGACAAACTTGAAGTCATTGAGCATCAGAAGAACTGGTCCCAGGTAAAAGCAGCCGGCGGGAAATCAGGCTGGGTATTATCCCGGTTTATCACCCCAAAAAAGCCGGATACTCTGTTGTATGATGAATTAAAGGAAAAAAACCAGAGCCTTTTATCAAAAATAGCCCAGTTGGAAGAAGCAAACAAAAGCCTGACCGTGAAAATTGCATCCGTGGTTGAGATAGAAGCCAAATATAAAAAATTGCAGCAGGATTCAACGGATTTTTTAAAACTTGATGCAAAATATAATGAATCGGTTCGTCAGAATGAGGCTCAGAAAGCCATCATCGAAAAATTGGAAACCAATGTGGAAAGCGAACCCAAACTCTGGTTTCTCATCGGGCCCGGTGTTTTTATTGTGGGGTTGTTTTTTGGATTAAGCAGCCGTAAAAAAAGAAGAAGCAGTTTATTATGATAAAAAAGACAGATTTTTTAGTGATCGGAACCGGCATTGCCGGTTTAAGCTATGCGCTCAAGGCAGCTGAATTCGGCAAGGTCACCATTATCACGAAAAAACAGATAAAAAAAACCAATACGGCATTGGCCCAGGGAGGCGTGGCGGCTGTATTCGGTCCCATGGATTCCTTTGACTTGCATATCAAAGATACCCTTGCATCAGGAGACGGCCTTTGCAACAAAGAAGTTGTGGCCATGGTGGTGAAAGACGGCCCTGAAAGAATCCGGGAGCTTGTAAGACTCGGTGCAGCATTTAATAAAGCAGGTGATGGTGAAGAGGATTTCTCGCTGGGCCAGGAAGGGGGGCATTCAGCCAAGAGAATTGTCTATGCCCATGACCTCACCGGCAAGGAGATTGAGGATACCCTGGTCAGGAATGTTGAGGCACACCGTAATATCACTGTTTTAGAGGATTACATTGCAGTCAACCTGATCACCTTTTCCAGCAGTATCAGGAGCGGCCTTCTGGTGACCCAGCATGAAAATATCTGCTGCGGGGCTTATGTGTTAAACAACCAGACCGGGACAATAGAAACATTCTACTCAGGGATTACTCTTTTGGCCACCGGGGGTGCAAGCAAGGTCTATCTCTATACATCAAACCCGGATATTGCAACCGGAGACGGTATCGCCATGGCTTACAGGGCAGGGGCATCCGTTGCAAACCTGGAGTTTGTCCAGTTTCATCCCACCTGTCTTTTCCATCCGGAAGCAAAGAATTTTCTGATTTCCGAGGCGGTTCGGGGAGAAGGTGCCGTTCTGGTGGATTCAAAAGGCCGGCGGTTCATGGATAAATACTCTCCTGATAAGGAACTTGCCTGCAGGGATGTGGTGGCAAGAGCGATTGACAGCGAACTGAAAAAAACCGGGGCTGATTCTGTTTTTCTGGATATCACCCATAAAGATCCTGGATTTGTAAAAAACAGGTTTCCCAATATTTATTCAAAATGTCTTGAATACGGCATTGATATGACAAAAGAGCCGATTCCGGTTGTGCCGGCTGCCCATTACATGTGCGGGGGGGTAGCCACTGATCTGAACGGTAAAACAGATATCCACAGGCTTTATGCTGTCGGCGAGACAGCCTGCACCGGGCTTCATGGCGCTAACCGGCTGGCATCGAATTCCCTTCTTGAAGCCCTTGTCTATTCCCACAGGGCCTATCATGCATCTGTTGAGGAGTTTAAGACCATCAGCCATAAAATTACAGTGAGCCTTGATTTATGGGATGCAACAAGTACGACAGATAGTGATGAAGCCATTGTCGTATCTCACAACTGGGATGAAATCCGGCGGCTTATGTGGAATTATGTGGGCATTGTAAGGTCTGACAAGCGCCTGCAAAGGGCCTTGAGAAGGATTGTCAATATTAATGAGGAAATCAATGAATATTACTGGGATTTTAAGGTGACCTCAGACCTGATCGAACTGCGTAATCTTGCCACCGTTGCCGAGCTTATTATCCGGTCCGCCCTGATGAGAAAGGAAAGCCGGGGATTGCATTACAATATCGGATACCCTGAAAAGGATGATATGAATTATCTGAAGCACACTATCCTTAAGAAAAATCTATAAATCAGGGAAAATCCCCTTCCGGTTCATATCAGGCTTTGACCCCGGTAAACAGGGTTACAATTCCAAAGGTCATCTGTTTGAACCGGATATCTTTAAACCCGGCATCCTTCATGACGGTTGCAAACTCGACCGGGGCAGGAAATTTTAAGACCGACGCCGGCAGATACTGATATGCATTTTGATCTTTTGAAAAAAAAGACCCGATCAGGGGAAGTAATTTCCGGAAATATACAAGGTATAATGTTTTCATAAAGCCTTTGTCCGGGGTTGTTAATTCCAGGACAACCAGCCGCCCCCCCTTTTTTAAAACAGCAAGGAATTCACTTAAGGCTCCTTGCCGGTTCATGATGTTTCGAATGCCGAAGGCAATGAATACCGCATCAAAGGTGCCCTGTCTGAACGGCAGATGAAGGGCATCCCCGTTGATGAGCGTTATGCTTTTGTTGTTCTGTCCCTTTAATTTTTTTTTCCCCAACCTGAGCATTCCATATGAGAAATCAAGACCAATGATCCGGGTCTGTCCGCATAATTGGGAACCGGCTTCTAAAGCAACATCACAGGTTCCGCAGGCAACATCAAGGATTTGGCAGTCTTTTTTAAGATTGGCAGCCTTTACTGCCTTTGTTCTCCATACCGTATCCCGCCGAAGGCTTAAAAGGCGGTTTAAAAAATCATATTTGGGAGCAATCCGGTTAAACATGTCTTTAACAAAATCAAGTTCCTTGTTCATCGTTGACAACCTGAATTTTTGATTTATTTTAGTTTATTTGCCAAGGTAGACAGGAAAAGTATCATAACACAAGGAAGATTACAATTATAATCAAACCTTAGAACAGGAACAAGACATCGGGACCCATATGACGGAAAAACGCGATTACTATGAAATCCTAGGCGTAGCAAGGGATGTTTCAAAAGCGGATCTAAAAAAAGCCTATCGGAAACTTGCCATTCAATATCACCCGGATAAAAATCCTGATAATAAAGAGGCAGAAGAAAAATTTAAGGAAGCATCTGAGGCCTATGAAGTTTTAAATGATGATAATAAACGCCAGATTTATGATCAGTTCGGACATAGGGGGCTTGAAGGCGCAGGACACTCAGGACCCAGCGGGTTTGAAGATATTTTTTCAAGTTTTGGTGATATTTTTGAAGATTTTTTCGGTTTCGGCGGAGGAGGGGGGCGCGGGAACAGGGTCAGGCGGGGCTCAGATCTCAGGTACAACATGACCATAGAATTCATGGAAGCCGCTTTTGGTACGGAAAAGACCATATCCATCCCGAAACTATCCACCTGCACTGATTGTAAAGGCTCGGGATGTGAGGAAGGCACACATTCCGAAACCTGTTCCCAGTGCCGCGGAACAGGTCAGTTTATTCAAAGCCAGGGATTTTTCAAAGTCAAAACCACCTGCCCCTATTGCAAGGGTCAGGGCACCATTATTCCAAATCCATGCAGAAAGTGCAGGGGTGCAGGCCGGGTCGAAATCATCCGGAAGGTTCAGGTCAAAATACCTGCCGGCGTGGATGTGGGGTCAAAACTCAGGCTTTCAGGAGAAGGAGAGGCATCCCCAAGCCCTGACGGGTCACCCGGTGATCTTTATGTGGTCATCAATGTTAAGCCTCATAAATTTTTTCAAAGAGACAATACCGATATTATCTGTGCCATTGATATTTCTTTTGTCCAGGCCATCCTGGGAGATGACATCACCATTCCCACCCTTGTGGGGGAGAAAAAGCTGACTATCCCGAAAGGTACCCAGTATGGGGATGTTTTCAGGCTTCGGGGAGAGGGAATCGCTTCGTTAAGAAACGGCCAGAGAGGAGACCAGGTGATTAAGGTCATCATCAAGATACCCGGCAAGGTGAGTCCAAAACAGGTTGAACTATTGAAGCAGTTCGATGAACTGGATTCAAATAAGATATCCAACAAACTGAAAAATTTATTTAAAAACCTTTAAGATACTTAAAGAATAGATATTTATGTTTGAACTCAAAGTTAAAAGTCATTTTTCAGGCGCACACCAGTTGACCATGGTAGGGCAGAAATGTGAAAATCTTCATGGCCACAACTGGAATGTGGAAGTCTGTGTTACAGGTGAGAAATTAAATTCGGCAGGGGTTCTGGCTGATTTCGGTGATATTAAAAAGGCTGTTCGAAAAGTAGTGGACGAAGAACTCGACCACAAATTTTTAAATGACCTTGAGATATTTAAGGGAGTTCAGCCCACATCAGAGCGCATTGCCATCTATATCGCAGAAAGAGTTCAGGCTATGTTAAGTCAAGAGCTTTCCGAAGAGGTCCGGGTGTCAAAGGTTATGGCCTGGGAATCCGAGGATGCCTGTGCTACTTATATTCCATAGAAAACTGCTGCCTGAGGCACTGATCAGGTGGTCAGGACCGATTTTTTTCTGATAGACTATGTTCGATAATGCGCTTTGCCGGAATAATACCGGTGGCTGCCGCAGAGACAATATTGCCTGCAACCCCTGGTCCGTCACCGGCAACATACATCCCTTTGATGGATGTCTCAAGATAATTGTCGGTTTCCACCTGGGTTGCAAAAAATTTTATTTCAGGTGCATAGAGCAGGGTTTCGTCGTTGGACACCCCCGGGACCACAAGATTTAAGGATTCAAGCCCTTCAATCAGGTTTGTCAGAATACGTTCCGGCAGGGCCATGGCAATATCACCGCAAACCACGTTGGTCATGGTGGGGTCGATATAGCCTTTCCTGATCCTGTTCCAGGTTGAACGCCGTCCTCTTTTCAGATCTCCGAATCTCTGTAGAATGGGTTTGCCTCCGCCGATAATGGCAGCAAGTTTGCCGATGGACTCTCCATAAGCCTGGTTATCCGTAACCGGTTCTGTGAGAACGACCTTTGAAAGAAAGGCAAAATTGGTATTGGATGATTTCTTATCTGAATAGGCGTGTCCGTTTACGCAGACAAAATCCTTGTAATTCTCAAGGGAGATGAATCCGCCCTGATTGGTACAGAAAGTCCGGGTCTGGTCATCATAGGTCGGTGTCTGAATAAAAAAAGTCGGATCATATATGACGTTGCAAAGGTCATCCATGATATCATTATGGACCTCCACCCGGATCCCGACTTCGATTCCCCTCTGGCTCAGGTTGATTCCGTGTTTCTGGACAACGGATGCCACCCAGTTGGCCCCGATTCGGCCTGGTGCAAGAATGACATTGGCTGCATCATACCTTGATTTTTCCGTGATGACGCCTTGGATATGGCCCTCTTTTTGAATGATATCCTGAACCGTTTCACGGGTTTTTATTTCAAGTCCTCTCGACTGGATATAATCCGCCATTCCGGCAATATAGGAAGGCAGGTTATCAGACCCCAGGTGTTTTTGTTTAATCAAAAGAAGGTCGATTCCAAATCGTTTGGCTTCTTTCCTGATCTGCTTGGCCTCTTCCAGGTTGGTAGGGAAAATCTTGCCGTCCATCTTGAATCGTGTAAAGATTTTTTCTGTTTCATCAATCAAAGCGTTTGCGGCAGTCAGAGGCATGAACTGGGTCAGGTCTGTTTTGCCGAGCCTCGGGATAAAATTGAGTTTCCCGTCAGAATAAAGACCGGCTCCGCCGATGCCTGAGAGAATATTGCAGGGATCGCACTGGATGCATTGTTGAAGATTATGGTTCGGACACTTCCGTTGCAAAGGGCTCTTTCCCTTTTCAATTAACAATACCTTCAGATGTGAATATTCAGTCAGGTGATAAGCTGCAAACAGTCCTGCCGGTCCACCCCCTACAATAATGACATCATACACCCTGCACCTCCATGAAATTTCAGGTCAGAATCAGTTAAAGCGCAATTACGGAATTATCGACACCCGGGAACGGGGATGGTAAATATGCATCGGCATTCGTGTCGTTCAGCCATTTTTCGTTATCTATAAGATATCTGAACTGATAAGCCTTGTCCTTATTCAACTCGATATTGTATAAAAAATCCCCGCTTTTTAATTTTTTCATGGCCGGCGCATCCAGATTCCAGTTATTGAATTCGCCGATGATTTTGACGGACCGGGCAGCCCCAATGTCTTTTTTTAAAACTTTGAAGGTGACCTTGCAAATGGGTTTTGACTTCAGATACTGTTTTGTAAACATTTTGTCCTCCATATGGGTGTTATAAGTTTTTTCAAGGATTTCGTGAGTTTACAATGATTTAGATATTTTAACGGTTTTTTTCAAACTGTCAAGAAAAAGCTCAAATACTTGCAGATTCACCTATATGCTGTTATACAGGATGCTTTGATATCTTGAAGGATGTGAAAGGCTGGCATGGAAAAATCAGACGAGCAACAAAGAGGTAGATTCATCGTTTTTGAAGGCATTGACGGGTCTGGGAAAAGCACCCAGATTCAAATGATTTCAAAACGGATACAAGCTCTGAATCTTAAGGTTTACACAACCTTTGAACCCACGGCCGGTCCCATCGGATCTTTAATCCGGCAGATGCTTTCCGGAAAAATAAAAACCGATCAAAGAACTCTTGCTTTGCTTTTTGCAGCAGACAGGATGGACCATCTGATCAATGATGAAAATGGAATCCGGAGGAAAATCGATACAGGAGAGCTTGTCATCTGTGACAGATATTATTTTTCATCCTATGCCTATCACGCCCAGTACATGGATATGGAATGGGTTATTGATGCGAATTCGCTGAACGCAGGAATTTTAAGGCCGGATCTCACGGTTTTTATTGATGCAGACCCTGAAAAATGCTTTGAGAGAATAAAAAACAACCGGAGCGAGTTTGAAATGTATGAGAAAATTGATATTATGAAAAATGTCAGGATTAATTATTTAAAGGCGTTTGAGCATTTAAAGAATTATGAGAGGATTGCCGTCATTGATGGGAACGACTCCATGGCGCATGTGGGCGATGCAATTTTCCATGAAGTCATGAAAACCATTAACCTTGCTTCAGAAAAGGCAGATTTTTAGATGGGCTTTGAAACGAGAAAAAAAATATGTGTGATTGACGGACAGGGCGGTGGAATAGGGGCTACGATAATCAAAAAACTCAAGGAGAAATTTGAGGAGAGGATCGAAGTCATTGCCCTTGGAACCAATGCCATTGCAACGGCCCAGATGTTGAAAGCAAGAGCCAATAGGGGGGCTTCAGGAAGCAATGCCATTGTCCATACTGTAAAAAAAGCCGATGTTATCATCGGATCAGTCGGTATTATCATGCCCCAGGCCATGATGGGGGAGGTTACCCCCCTGATGGCGGAAGCGGTATGTTCGGCAGATGCAAAAAAAATTCTTCTGCCCCTGACCCAGGAAAATATCGAGATTGTGGGAGTGAGCGGGTTGCCGCTTCCCCATCTGGTTGATGAACTCTTAGATAAACATTTATTGTTTTTACAATAGAAGAGGAGCAGGAACGATATGTGCGAAGCAAATGCCTATTTACTTGAAAATGATCAAGAGACACTTTTAATGGAAGCTGTTGACAGGGTGGAGCCGGACGAAGACGGAATACGGCTGATATCCATTTTTGGGGAGCAAAAATTTATCAACGGGCATATTCATGCCTTGTCGCTGGTGGATCATAAGGTTTATATCAAACATTAACGGATCGGCCCTGAAATATGGCTTGAAATCAATTTGCGGCCATACAGTGTTAAAAATAAGTGAGCCGTCGAGACAGACTCAACGGCTCACTTAAAGGCCTTAAAAGTTTTACAAACTGAATTACCAGCCCAGCGTCAGGTAGTCATGCATGGAATTTGCAGCAGCCCTTCCGGCACCCATGGCAAGGATGACGGTAGCAGCACCGGTTACAATATCACCTCCTGCCCATACTCCCCTTTTGGATGTTTTCCCGGTCACAGGATCTCCGATAATATTTCCCCACCGGGTCAGGGCAATATCCGGTGTTGAATTGGTTAAGAGAGGGTTGGCATTGGACCCCACCGATACCACGACCAGATCGCAGTCAATTGTGAATTCAGAGCCTTCGATTGGTACCGGGCGTCTTCTTCCCGATGCATCCGGTTCGCCCAGTTCCATTTTCAGGCATTCCATGCCTTTGAGCCGTCCGCTGGCATCACCGAAAAACCGGATCGGGTTGGTCAGAAGAACAAATTCGATTTTTTCCTGTTCAGCATGATGGAGTTCTTCCGCTCTTGCCGGCATTTCCTCACGGGACCGTCTGTATACGATTTTGACAGTGTCCGCCCCAAGCCGCATGGCAGTCCTTGCAGAGTCCATGGCGACATTGCCGGCACCCAGGACAACGACATTTTTCCCGCGGGCGATGGGTGTATCATATTCAGGGAAAAGATATCCTTTCATAAGATTGGTCCGGGTCAGATATTCATTGGCAGAATAGATGCCGATAAAATTTTCACCAGGAAGATTCATGAATCTTGGCAGACCTGCGCCGACACCGATATAGACGGCATCATACCCTTCTGCAAAAAGCTCATCAATGGTGACGGAGGCACCTACTACAAAATTGGTTTCAATTCTGGCACCCATTTTTACCAGGGCAGCGACTTCGGACGCAACTATTTCTTTGGGAAGCCTGAACTCAGGGATTCCATAGACCAGAACCCCGCCAGCCTTATGAAACGCTTCAAAAATAGTGACATCATGGCCTTTGAGCAACAGATCCCCGGCAACGGTCAGGCCTGAAGGACCTGAGCCGATAACAGCCACTTTTTTACCGGTCTTTTGAGCTACGGCAGGGACTTCACCAGTGCCTTTTTTACGTTCATAGTCGGCTGCAAATCTTTCAAGATACCCAATGGCGACCGGTGCATCTTTTTTACCCACGATGCATCGCCCTTCACACTGTGCTTCCTGGGGACAGACGCGTCCGCAGACAGCGGGAAGCGCATTCCTTTCCCAGAGTTTGCTGATGGCTCCTGAAAAATCATTGGCAACTATTTTGCTGATAAAGCCCGGAATGTCGACGGATACGGGACATCCTTCCATACAGGCGGGTTTTTTACATTGAAGACACCGGGATGCTTCTTTCATAGCCATTTCAGGGGTCAGCCCCAGGGGTACTTCCTCAAAATTTCTTCTTCTGACATCCGGGTCCTGTTCCGGCATTTTTACGCGCGGCAATTTTTCTTTATTCTCTGCCATTTATTCCTCCATATATTCAATCAAGACGGTTTTTTAAAGCTTTGCAGTTTTTATAGGCTTCCAGGCTTTTTTTCTCATCTTCAAGATAAGAGGCGAGCCGTTTGGCGAGTTCATCAAAGTCCACTTTATGTCCGTCAAATTCCGGACCATCCACACAGGCAAATTTTGTTGTACCGCCGACAGATACCCTGCAGCAACCGCACATGCCTGTTCCGTCAACCATGATGGGATTCAGGCTGACAAAGGTAGGCACATTTTTTTCCTTGGTAATCAGGCTGCAGAATTTCATCATGGGAATGGGGCCGATGGCCACCACAAGATTGATTTTTTCTTTTTCAAGGACATCTTTCAGGACATTGGTAACAAACCCGTGATGACCGTAGGAACCGTCATCCGTACAGATGTGCAGCGTGGTTGAAGCAGCCTTCATCTTTTCTTCCATGATCAGAAGATCATAGGTTCTTGCGCCCAATATGGTTGTTACATCATTTCCGGCAGCTTTGAGCGCCCGCGTGATGGGATGAAGAACCGCGATCCCGGTTCCGCCCCCGACACAGACCACCTTCCCGACTTTTTCAATATGGGTGGGTTTGCCTAATGGTCCGATGAGGGCAAAGTATTCATCCCCGACTTGTAAATCCTTAAAGCGGGCAGTTGATTTCCCCACGACCATATAAATGATGGTGATGGTGCCTTTGTCCGGATTTGTATCCGCCATTGTCAAGGGAACGCGCTCTCCTTTTTCATCGGCCTGAAGTATCACGAATTGTCCGGGCTTGGCTTTTTGTGATATGCGGGGTGCTTCTATTTCGTTAAGAATAATGGTTCCCTGAGCCATTTCCTCACGAGCTATAATTTTTGCCATTGTTTCCTCCTGTTCGGGTTTCTATATTTTATTCAGCATCCGGCTGAAAATCAATTCTGTTTCAAGTTGAACTGAAAAGTTATTATAATACTCAGATAAATACAATAAAATCAAGAAGAAAACTTTAGGTTTTCCAGGTGAAAAAATTGCTCAGGCAGGCTTAAAAAAAAGCCTTGATTTCAGTCTGGATCAAGGTCTTTTTTTAAGTTTAATATGTTGAAATAATATCATATTTAACATCAGCTCAGGTTCTGTTATTTTTAGTTGACTTAATCATATAAAAATAGTAGGAAATAACCCGGTTATTTGGGTTGAGTGTATTGGAATTGAGTTTTATAAATCAATCAGGGGATTGAACTATGTCAAAAGTTAAATCATTTCAGTTGATACTATTTGCAATGATTGTCTTGTCCTTTTTGTTTCCTTTCTTAGGGCAAACCAGCACAAAGAACAGTGGGGAGAAAAGACCGGACCGTCTTGTCATTCAGCTTCAAGCCGAACCGGGCAAAAATGAAATGCCGGTAGCCGGTTTTCTGCACGATCTTCACACCAAGGCAGTGGATGGTAAATGCGTGTCCTGTCATGCTGAAAAGGATAATGCATTTATCTTCAAATTCAAAAGAATTGATGAAAAAGCTTCCATGGCGCTTTATCATGACAACTGCATTGCCTGTCATTCTGAGAAAAAAGCAGCCGGTGAGGCTTTCGGGCCCGATGCTGCAGATTGCAGAGCCTGCCATTCAGGCGAAAAAGCGGAAAACTCTTCCTGGAATAAAATTGAATTTAACAAATCCTTGCATTTTATTCATGAAAGCTCATCTGAGATCAAGGGAATGACAGCATCGGATAAAGATAATTGCAGCCGCTGTCATCATAAATACAATGAAAAAACAAAAGAGATATTTTATATAAAAGGCGAGGAGGAATCCTGTGCCTATTGCCACAAAAATACCCGGCAGGAGGATATCAGGCCCATCCGGGAAGCCTCTCATGATGCCTGTGTAAAATGTCATCAGACTTTGAAGGGCAAAAATATTGCCGCCGGCCCTGTTACTTGTGACGGCTGTCATGACATTGAGAAACAGCAGAAAATGAAAAAAATTGCCGATGTCCCCAGGCTCAAAAGAAACCAGCCTGATGAGACAACCATCACAGGCTGGAAAGCCGACAGCAAAAATACTAAAAATTTCATGAAGGCTGTTCCCTTTAACCATAAAGCCCATGAGAAGACCACTGAAAATTGTAAAGCCTGTCATCATGAAACTTTAAAAAAATGTCAGGACTGCCATGGAACAGAGGGTGGAGAAATAAAGGGAGGGTTTATCAGTCTGGAGCAAGCCATGCATCAGACAGACAGCGACAGAAGCTGTACCGGTTGTCACAGCAAAACCGCACAGGGAACTGATTGTGCCGGGTGTCATTTCCATAAAAAAGCGAATAGGGAAAATCAGGAGGCATGCAAAACCTGCCACAGCCTTTCACCGGAACAGCTCCAGTTATCTGACCCTATCCAGCTTGCCAAAACAGCCCTGTCCGGCCGTTCATCTGAATATGCACTGGTTGAGACGGACAAAATTCCTGAAACCGTTGCCATTGAAGTACTGTCCAATGAGTATGGGCCCAGCCGGTTCCCCCATCGGAAAATAGTTCAGGCCATTTTCCAGAGGGTTGAAAAAAGCGAAATGGCCAAGGTATTTCATACAGACCAAGCCGGGTTGTGCATGGGATGCCATCACAACAGCCCGAAATCGCTTGAGCCCCCCAAATGTGCCTCATGCCATGGTAAAAACGGCCAGGGATCGGACGGCAGGCCCGGATTAAAGGGTGCATATCACGGCCAATGCATCACCTGTCACCAGCAGATGAAGGTGGAAGCGGTGGCTGCAACGGATTGTGTAAAATGTCATGAAAAAAAGAAATAGAATATATTAAAGAATATAAATAAAAGGGTATAATTATGGCTATTTCTCGTAGAAAGTTTTTGACCTCGATAGGAGCGGCTATCGGTGCCGGAACAACCGGCGCATTGACAAAAGCTTACGGTGCCTCAAACAAACATTTCATGGGATATCCGGATGGTTTCGGTGTTCTGCATGATACGACCAGATGCATTGGTTGCAGAAAATGTGAACAGGCCTGTAATGAAGTCAATAAACTTGATAAGCCTGAAAGACCGTTTGATGATCTTAAGGTTCTGGATCAAAAAAGAAGGACAGGTGAAGCTGTCTATACAGTAGTGAATAAATTCAGTGCTGCTCCTGATGTGTTTGTCAAGAAACAGTGTAATCACTGCCAGGAACCGGCATGTGCATCGGCCTGTTTTGTAAAGGCGTTGAAAAAGGATAAAACCGGGGCCGTGGTCTATGATGAATCGCTTTGTGTCGGGTGCCGGTATTGCATGGTGGCCTGCCCTTTCAATATTCCGGCTTACACCTATAATGATCCCCTTTCACCAAAGGTAACTAAATGCACGCTTTGCCTTCCAAGGATTCAGGAAGGCAAACTTCCGGGCTGTGTGGAGATATGCCCGAAAGAGGCATTGGTTTTCGGGAAACGCAAGGATTTGATCAAGGTTGCCTGGAAAAGAATTACTCAAAGCCCTGGCCATTATATTGAGCATGTTTACGGTGAGCATGAAATGGGAGGAACAAGCTGGCTTTATCTTTCAGGCACTCCTTTTGAAGAAATCGGTATGCGGGAAGATCTCGGGATCACTCCTGCTCCCCAGTTTACA
>MGTJ01000049.1 GCA_001799395.1 Desulfobacterales bacterium RIFOXYA12_FULL_46_15
AAAATATTTAAAATTTATTTCATGAAAAATAAATCAGACTTTTTGCTGAAACTCCACTCCTCAGCGCCTGCTATTTTTCACCGGGAATTGCTGATTAAATTCTTTGCCTGTGCTCTATATGAAATATGTAATTTTCATATGCCTTTGGGTGAGAAGCCAGGAGGGAAGATACCAGGGCTTCATCTTTAAATCAAAAAAAATCCGGCTTTACAATTTTATATGCTATCCATTATATATTAGAGACGATTGTAAAACCCTATAACCATCAGGAAAAAAATATGCAGATGCAAAAGGATAAAAGATTTTCCTCTCAGAATATCTGTAAGGCACTTATGGCTGCCCGGTTGATTTCAAGGGAACAGGCCCAGGATCTTTTAAAAAAAGAAAACAGGGTACGAACTATTCTTTTAAAACAAAAGACCAGAGGAGAGGAGGCTTCATTATCCAGGGAACAACAGGCTGATCTGATATCGTTTATAGACGTTATTCTGTATTTGAAACCGGAAAGAGACAATGAGCCTGGCAAAATTATTGACGAAGACTTGATTTATTCAACCCTGGCTGAATCATGGAAGGTTCCTTATAGAAAAATCGATCCGTTGAAGCTGGAACTTAATCTTGTCACAGGGACCATATCAAAATCTTTTGCCGCCAAACACCTGCTTTTACCATTGATGATTGAGGAAGGTAAATTGATTGTGGCAACACCTGATCCATTCAATTATGAAATAATTAAAGATGTTGAAATGGTGTCAAAGCTCAAGGTAAAAATTGTTCTAAGCTCAAAAACGGATATTGAAAAGCTTATCAGCGAATTCTTCGGATTCAGACATTCCATTGCGGCAGCAGAAGATCTTTTTTCTTCAAAAGGGATAGATATCGGTAATCTTGAGCAGTTTGTCAGTTTAAAATCTTCTGATGATTTTCCCTCCACCGACCAGCATATTGTTAATGCGGTAAATCATCTTTTCAGCTATTCTTTTGACCAGCAGGCAAGCGATATCCATATCGAGCCCAAGCGGGATGTCTGCCTTGTCAGGATGCGGATTGACGGTGTGCTTCACACAGTTTACAAACTTCCAAAAAAATTACACAATGCCGTGGTCAGCAGGATCAAATCACTTTCCAGACTCGATATGGCAGAAAAAAGAAGGCCCCAGGACGGCAGGATCAAAATGGAAAAGGATGATAAAGAGGTCGAAATCAGGGTTTCGACAATTCCTGTGGCATTTGGCGAAAAAGTAGTTTTAAGGATCATGGACCCGGATATTCTCTTCCAGGATCTTGAACATCTCGGTTTTTTTGAAGAAGATTTTGAAAGATATAAAAAACTCATCACAATGCCTTTCGGTATTGTTCTCGTGACAGGCCCAACAGGTTCCGGCAAGTCCACAACCCTTTATTCAAGCCTGAGAATGCTGTCTTCACCTGAAGTCAACATCACGACAATAGAGGACCCCATTGAAATGATTCACGAAGAGTTTAATCAAATCGCAGTTCAGGCAGCCGTTAATGTGACCTTTGGTTCAGTATTGAGAAATATCCTCCGCCAGGACCCGGATATTATTATGGTTGGTGAAATCAGAGACCTTGAAACCGCCCAGGCAGCAGTTCAGGCTGCCCTGACAGGGCATCTGGTGCTCTCCACCCTCCATACCAATGATGCTGTCACAACGATTTTCAGGCTTCTTGACCTGGGAATTCCACCTTATCTGATCCAGTCTTCTTTAAATGGGGTTGTGGCTCAGAGGCTTGTGAGGAAAATATGTCCATATTGTGCCCAGGATTTTGAAATGGATACCAGGGAGCTGGCAGATCTTGGCCTGGGAATTGACCCCCGGGGTGTTGTCAACCTTAAACATGGCAAGGGGTGTTCAAAATGCAGGAATACCGGTTATAAGGGCCGAACCGGGATTTATGAAATCATGCCCTATTCAGAATCGCTTAAGCTTTTAACGGCAAATGGCTCAGGTTTGGATAAACTCAGAAAAAAAGCAGTTGAAGAGGGGCTTGTCCTCCTGCGCGAGAATGGTATCAGAAAGATGCTGAACGGTCAGACAACTTACCAGGAGATTTTAAGGGTAACATGGGATTAGGGGACAACCCCTCCCATAATCCTTAAGCATAACATAGACAATCGGGTTCCCCGGGAAAGATCTGAGAACGATGGGTTTGATGTTAATTGACAATATCATCCGGTTTGATTTCATACTTGGACGACAGGATCATTACGGTTGATGAAATATCTTCAGTATGAAGCACAATCATTTTGCCGGCTTTAATATTGTCAAATTTAACCTGATTTTTTTTATCCGGTTGCAGGATATTGTTGTTACCGGCGGTATCGATCACCCTCATGACAGAATAGATCTGCCCCGGTTTGACATGGGAGCTGCCGATGTTGATAAAGGCAATATAATTGTCATTAATCATGAGATTATCGTCCTCAGAGCAAAGTATGTTTCCATTGATGGGAGCAGGAGTTTCGTCAACAGTCAATATGCTTTCCCTGTTTTTCAATGCCATGATCATGTCACCCTCGCTGATCGGTCTGTAAGAATTGACTACCATTGCTGTTGCATACGCCACTTTATGCTCAAGAATTTTAATCTTTGCATGGATAAGATGCCTTATGCCTGTGAAGGTCTGACCTTTGGTTGTCTTTTCAACCAGGCTGGTATTGAAGACATGATAGAGTTTTCCGGGGATTAATGGTTCTTTCCCGGATGGGTTTATATAGATGATATCATTGGAAGACATCATTACCTTGTTATCCTGATCCATGATGACACTGCCAAGGGACGGCTCGGCATTTTTCTTTACAAACCCGATTCGATCCATCTCGGCAAAAGAAAAAGAGGGTATTACCTTTTCAGGAGGCTTTTCTTGTTTGACTTCTTCTATTTTTGCAATTTCGGGTTTTACAACAGCACCTTCTTTCAGAAAAATCCTGATTTTTTTTCCAGGGTAAATCCAATGGGGATTTTTAATATCCTGGTTCATTTCCCATAAGCCTGGCCAGTCCCACTGGGAATTGTAGAATTTCCGGGATAAATCCCACAAGGTGTCGCCTTTTTTAATAGTATAATAAAAACCTGAGTCCTCACCCGGGACAAAATCTATATTTTCTTCAGCAAATCCGGATGAACAGAGCATAAATCCCATAATGGCCATAACAAATGCTCCGGCTAATGTTCTTCCGTTTTGCATATGTCCTCCTGATTTATGAAAGTTTAAATTCGAATTCTTGACTTTATTTAAACTCCTGTTCTATAAAAAGTCAAGGATTGTTGCGATTATCACGGGTATTGAAACAAAAATGAAACATATTGCCAACCTGTTATTTGAAGTCAGAATATTAAAGGATATTGTAAGAAGCGGGTATGCATTTCTTGGGTCAGGAAAAGAAACCATTGCCGAACATAGCTTCATGACGGCTTTTATCTGTTTTACCATGGCCCGGCTGGACCCGGATGCCGATAGCGAGAAGCTTGTGACCATGGCCTTGGTCCATGATATTGCCGAGGCAAGGACCGGGGATTTGAACTATGTTGAAAAAAAATACTGTACAACGGATGAAACCAAAGCCATTTCTCATCTCAAAAAGCATATCCCATTTGGTAATGACATCAAAGCCCTGGTGGATGAATTTAACCTGGGAGAATCAAAAGAAGCAAAACTTGCAAATGATGCCGATCAGATTTCTTTTATTCTGGAATTGAAAAAGCTTATGGACACAGGCGTAAAAGGCCCTGAAAAATGGCTCCCCATTATTTGTGGAAGACTTGTAACGCAGACTGGACAAAGAATTGCCGATGCCATCCTTAAAACAGGCTGGGATGAATGGTGGATGAATGATTACTCTGAATGATAAAAAGAAGCCCTTGGAATTGGTTTCTCTTTTATTTGTTCATGGTATAGCAGAAAGGGAAGATTTTAAAGGATTTTCAAAAGAGAAAGGATTTGTTCTTGAGATCTGCATGGATTTTCAATCCGCCCCGGATCTTGCAAAATTGAAACAACCGGATCTGATTATCATTGAGTCTGATGATGATGTATCTTTTGATCACCTGATCAAGGAATTGTCTGAATTAAAGTTTAATTTTAAACCGGCGGTTTATCTGTCTCTTGCCGAATACCCCGTGCCAGGGTTAAGACTGAAGTTCCTCCGGGAGGGTGTTGATGATTTTTTAATCAGACCGTTTTCGCCAGAGGAAGTCAAAGAAAAGCTCCGCATTTCTCTTGATAGGAAAAATATCAGCCAGATAAACCATATCCTGAATCAGACCCATGTAAAAACGACAAGCTATCTCAAACGGTTCAAAATAGAATTAAAACAGGCGAAAACAGAACTTTACGAAGAGCGCCTTGCCCTGAATAATGCCTTGAAACAGATCAACCAGATGGCAAATGAACGAACCCGGTTGAAACGGGAGATCAAAAATCTAAAAGAAACCCTTGATGGCAATATGGAGGGTTTTTCAGAAATACTATCCGGGTTGATAAAAACAAGAATTGAAAAAAACAGGGGACATGGGGAACGAGTTGCCCAGATCGCAGGTTTTCTGGCAGAACAATTAAAAATTGATGAAAAAAAAATGACGGATCTTCGAAAAGCTGCTATGCTACACGAAATCGGTCTGCTTTTTGTTCCGGAAGCAACGCTGCAGAAAGAGAAAGAGGAGCGCTCGGATTTTGAGAATGGCTTGTTTCTGCAGTATCCGGTTAAGGGGGCCGCACTTCTTTCATCCTGTACGGAATTTTTTAATTGTGCCGAAATTATCCGGCACATGAATGAAAATGCAGATGGTACAGGAAAGCCGGATGGTATGAAAAAAAAATATATTCCTTTATTGTCAAGGATCTTAGCCGGAGCCGATGTGTTTGATACCTTAAGAGAGGAGCGTGTGATATCATCTCTTGAAAAATTTCTGATAAAACTGGAAGACTATTCCGGGTCAAGGCTTGATCCGATGATCGTAGCCTTGCTGGAAAAATATGCTGTTCTTCATATGGGGTCTGATGCATATTGTATCAAAGGCAAAGGCATTCATCAATTGGAGCCTGGTATGACGCTTGGAACCGCACTTTTTACAAATACCGGAACCAAACTTTTTTCTGCAAATACTTTACTTACTCAGGATGCTATTGATAAGATAAAAAAATACAGCAGGGAGTATCCTGTAGATGAAACTGTTTATATAAGGGTTTAAATATGGATATATCTTCGGTTATCGGTGTTGTTGCAGGTTTCGGATTTGTCCTTGGCACCATACTGCTTGGCGGCAGTCTTATGGCGTTTGTCGATATCCCATCCATTATCATCGTCTTTGGCGGTTGTGCGGCATCCTCCATGATTGCCTTTCCTCTGGCGGATTTTTTAAGCGTATTTAAAACATCTGTAAAGGTTTTCATTTTTAAAATTCAGCCTGCTGAAGAAATTATCAATAATCTTGTTGAGATTTCCAATAAAGCACGAAAAGGTGGGTTGCTTTCCATAGAAAGCGATATACAGAATACTCCTGATCCCTATCTTGCCCAGGCCCTGCAGATGACGGTGGATGGTGTTAAAACAGCAGATATTGCAGCCATTATGCAGAAAAAAATGGCTTTGACAAAAAAAAATCTGGATACAGGGGTTAAGGTTTTTCAAGGAATGGGCTCATATGGGCCTGCCTTTGGTATGATCGGAACATTGATCGGACTCGTCCAGATGCTTGCAAATCTGGATGATCCCTCAAGTATTGGTCCTGCCATGGCAGTGGCAATGATTACCACATTCTACGGTGCTCTTCTGGCTAATCTGATTTTTATTCCCATGGCAGAAAAATTATCCGGAAGAAATGAAGAGGAAATCACCAATATGAATATTATTTTTGAGGGCATCATATCTATCCGGGAAGGGGAACATCCCAAACTGATGGAAGATAAATTGAGGATCTATCTTGGTGATAAGAAAAAAGAGAGTAAGAATGCCAAATCATAAAAGGGATTTAGATGGCTGAGGACAAAAATAGATCAGAGAGTAGTGAGGAAGAAACAAGTCTTTCACCCCCTCCTGAAGAACCCAAAAAGCAAAAATCCGGGGCACCTGAATGGATGTGTACGTTTTCAGATCTGGTGACCCTTTTGATGTGCCTTTTTGTTCTTTTGTTCGCCATGAGTACCACCCAACAGGAATCCTATAAAGAACTCGTTCAATCTTTAAGAAGCGCCCTGGGTGCACAGACCGTACCGGAAGCCGGTACACGGGAGGGGCTTACCATGCATCCCGTTCCTTCGGAAGAACCGACTGATAATCAGCAGATTGATGAACTTGGCGGTATGATTGAAAAAGAGATGGAGGAAATTGTCAGCGAGGTCAGGGAGCTGGTTCTGTTTAACAAACTGGGCGGAGAGGTCAGTGTAATAAAAACCGAAGAAGGTATTGTGATCACCATGTCTGATCTTCTTTTATTTTCAGAAGGAGGCACAAAACTGTCGGATAAAGGATATGATATCTTAAAAATGGTTGCAGCCGTTCTTTCCAAACTTGCATATCATGTAAAAATTAAAGGGCATACAGACAGTTCGCCTATTTCTTCGTCCCTATATCCTTCAAACTGGGAATTATCAAGCGCCAGGGCGTCAATGGTGGTAAGATTGCTGGTGGATAACGGAGTCCCCCCCCAGTATATTTCAGCAGAAGGGTATGCCCATTATCATCCTGTTGCCACAAACGATACAGCCAAGGGCAGGGCATTGAACCGCCGGGTGGAAATTGTTTATGAAAGGGACAGTATCGCACGACAGTTGTCCGGCATGAACACAAGAGAAAAATAATAAACCATGGAATATCCAATGGAATTAATGGAGTTTTAAAACAGGAAAATTGATGAGCTTGAGGTGATGTAGTGCCTTTTGAATATGATTTTAGAGAGGATTAATCTGTATATCCAATTTTTTGATGGACAGATCCAGCTTCTTTTTTTCAAGCCGTACAATTTTTTCAAGCAGTTTTTCAGGGATATCCTTTTTTATGCCAGGACATGAATTCGCCATTGTATTCCAGTTTTCCGGATGTCGGATAAGGGTTGCGATAAAAGGCCAGGCTTTGCACATATAAGGTTTGACCGGGTGAATGGTGCATTGTTTTTCTTTGTCAAAGAAAATACAACGGCCATCCTTGCCGCACGCCAGAACATGTCTTGATCCTGATTTTTCACAATACCGCATTGCAAATTGGTCAGGGTTGAAGCTGATATACTCTGAAATGTGTATGATATCCCGGGCTGTGACATAAGTGCCGCCGAATCCTTTGCAGCAATCACCGCATTGGCGGCAGGTGAATATATCCTCTCCGGTAACCGGATCAGAATCCATATCTTTTTTCCATGGCTTTTTGCATAGTTAAATGATCTATGTATTGCAAATCCCCTCCCATGGGAATTCCGGAGGCAATTCTCGTGATCCTGATATTTGATTTTTTAAGCTTTGCCAGGATATAAGATGCAGTTGCCTCTCCTTCCACATTGGTTTTTGTTGCCAGAATGATTTCTTTGATTTTTTCAGGATCAGCTCTTCTCATCAGCTCTTTTATCCTGATATCGTCAGGTCCTATACCATCAATGGGAGAAAGAAGCCCGCCCAGAATATGATAGATGCCATGATAAACCTTTGATTTTTCTATGGCCGCCATATCTGTCGGATTTTCAACAACACATATGAGGGATTTATCCCTTACAGGATCGGCGCATATCCTGCATATTTCCTGATCACTAAAGGAAAAGCAGATTTCACAAAGCCGGATACTGCTTTTAAGCCCAATAATATCTGCCGCCAAGGCCGCAGCCTCCCCGGGAGAAGCATGAAGGATGTGAAGCGTCAGTCTTTCCGCCGTCTTTTTACCTATACCGGGAAGCTTGGACAGGCTATGGATCAATTTTATAATCGGTTCCGGATAGTGTATCATAATGGCTTTTCAAAGTCCTGGGATATTTAATCCGCCGGTCAGTTTACCCATTTCTGCCGATACCATTTCCTTGGATTTGGTCAATGCGTCATTCACAGCCGCCAGAACAAGGTCCTGAAGCATTTCAATATCATCCGGATTAACCACTTCTTTTTCAAAAACTATGGATTCGATTTTCTGGGCCCCATTGGCTACAACTTTGACCATACCGCCACCGGCAGAAGTCTCAATGGTCTTTGTTGCCAATTCCTGTTGGGTTTGAAGCATTTTTTTTTGGAGCTTCTGGGCCTGTTTCATCATTGAATGCATATTGTTCATCATAATTTTACTCCTTTAAGAATTGATGATTTCACCATTAAACAGCCGCTTGGCTTCAATCACCAGGGGGTGATTGAAGGCCGTCTGCCGGGCTTTGATTTCATTTTTCTGTTGAAGGTTTTCATCTGTCCTGCAGGTTTGTAACAATATTCGGATAGACAGATTTTTTTTCAAAAACTCCCTGCATACCTGTTTTAATTCATTTTCTTTATTTTCAATTCTTTGTTTGTCAAAGGAAGAACAGTTTTCAAGTTCAACAGTGATTTCATTATGGGAGGTTTCTTTGACTGACCCTTTTTTGAGAAGGGCGAAAATAAAGGGCTGGGTTTGTTCAATGATTTTTAAAAATCCTTCCCAGGTTTTCTGTTCGGATGCCGCGGGAGACGCTTCTGAATTCCTTAGATCCAGAGGGGAATCCAGAGTCATGGCTGGTTCTTTTTCCGGTATCGGTTTTTTTTTCATCCCGGTTACGGGTGAAGCTGTTTTTTGTTCAGGTAATTGAACATCAGGATTTTGAGGCCATGATTCCATGGAGCGGATCTGCCCGGCAAGAACATCCAACCGGCTGATCATATCATCAATTCCGGTCCCGGAATCAATCTGCAACAGCTTTAACAGAACCATTTCGACGGCAATCCGGGTATGAGATGAATATCGCACAATACCTTCTTCCTCTAAAAGGATTTCCAGGATTGCATGCATATGTTCGACCGGAATCCCTGAGGCGGTCTGAAGCATTGCCTCTTTTTCCGATTCCGTGATATTGATGGCCGGGCTCTCTTTCCCGCATAACCGGAGGACGTTGAAATTCCTGAAATATAAGATGATATCAGCATAGAATTTTTTAAGATCAATTCCGGAGTCATTCACTTTTTCAATAATTTCAATAATCCTTGTCCCGTTTTTTTTAAATATGGCGGAACAGATATCCTGCATCAATTGATGGTCAATGATGCCGAGGGAATTTAAGACCCATTCGGGATCAATCTCTTTTTGTGCCGTTGAAGACAATATCCTGTCAAGAAGACTTAATCCGTCCCGTATTGAACCATCGGCTTCACGGGCAATCAGGTCGATGCTTTCTTTTTTGATAGAGAATCCTTCTTTTTCAGAAAGAAGTTTCAAACGGCTTGAAATCAATTCAAGCGGGACCCGGGTCAGATCATGCCGCTGACAGCGGGACAATATGGTCGAAGGGATTTTATGCACTTCGGTTGTGGCAAAGATGAACATGACATGGCCGGGCGGTTCCTCAAGGGTTTTCAGAAGGGCATTAAAGGCAGCAGTGGACAGCATATGGACTTCATCAATAATATATATTTTATATTTTGCCGATGAAGGCATATAGGTGACATTTTCCCGTAAATCCCTGACCTGGTCCACACTGTTATTGGAAGCCCCGTCAATTTCAAATACATCGGTACAGTGTCCTTCAATGATATCCTTGCAGATCCGGCAATTGTTGCAAGGGAAAGGTGAAGGACCGTTTTTGCAATTCATTGCCTTGGCCAGAATCCGGGCAATGGTTGTTTTCCCGGTTCCCCTGGGGCCTGTAAACAGAACGGCATGGGCTACCCTGTCGGAGGCAACGGCATTTTTAAGTGTAGTGGTGACATGATCCTGTCCTATCACATCATCAAAGGTCTGAGGTCGGTATTTAAGAGCTAATACTTGATATGACATGCTGTCCGGTATGGTTTGTGGCGGAGAAGGAGGGATTCGAACCCTCGGTACCCGGTTAGAGTACACACGCTTTCCAGGCGTGCACCTTCAGCCATCTCGGCCACCTCTCCGCATTAATCTGATTCAGGGCAAAATAGTATCTTTTTATAATTGTGTCAAGGTCTAAACAAGGAAAGATATTCTTCGGTAAATTTATTATCCAATGTATAGATAAAAAGGGAAGAGGGCGAAGAACATTGCCTGTTACCGTTTTTTACGGCACATACGATTACGCGTGAGGCTTTTGTGTCTGCTTTAACATGGACATACCTGATAAATTCCGGAAAAAAATCATGCCGGCTCAGTGCCTGGGTCAGGTCCTGAAGTCGGTCAAATGGGAAAACGATGAATAATGATCCCTGGTTTTTGATAAGACGGCTTGAGCATTCAATAAGCATGTCAATATCAAGGGTTATTTCATGTCGAGCCATGGCTTTTTGGAAGTCAAGGTTAAGTCTGCCGGTTCCAATTTTTTTATAAGGCGGATTGGAAACTATGATATCAGCCCTGGTCCCTGTTTCTGTAAATTTAATGTTTTTGATATCGTCATGAACGACATGGATTCTTCTTTTAAAACCATTGGCAAGGACATTTTGCCGCGCAAAGGTATATAATTCTTTTTGAATCTCAATGCCTGTAATTTCTATATCCGGATATTGATATGCAAGGACAAGACTGATAATACCGCATCCGCATCCCAGATCCATAATTTTTTCATTTCTTTTTGGATGGATATGAGCTGATAGAATCAGTGGGTCAATGGAGAAACGATATCCTTTTTCAGGTTGGGATATGATGAGCCGATGAATAAATGCGTTATCAGCCGAGAATTTTTCCAATTTTAAACCGGATTTTTTTGACCAGCAGCTGGTCAACGTGTTTATTAATATTCAGAATCATTTCCTTTTCAAGAAATGTAAGCTGATGAATCCATGCAGAGCTTGATACACTCACAACGAGGATTCCGTCCTTGAAGGAATCAGGTTTTGCATTCATGGCAATGGCTTTTCCGACAGCGCTTTCCCAGATATCCCAGATCCGCGTCATCCATGTATCCTGATCCGGTCTGAATTTTCCCAGAGCTGAATTCAAGATATCGCTGATATGGATCAGCTTGCCGTTTTTGTTCTGCTTATCCAAATTGATTATATCCTTTAAATTATAAGATCATTTATCCCATATCATACTATTCTTATGGAATATACTGAAATTTATCCATGCATATGTTCGGCAACGCCTGCTCATGAGCGATTTTTAAAAAAACATTGCCTTTTCGGGTTGATAAATATAAATATGGCTATATTTTCAGGCATCACAATATAAAAATAGACTTATAGGATATTGCTTATGAATTGGGATTGGGAAAAACTTAGGGAAAACCAGCAAAAATACGAGAGTAAAAAAGAAGGTGGAGGAATTGGAATGCCGAAACCGCCCCAGATGGATGAGTTGCTGGAGCGATTCAGAAATTTAAAGAAATCAGGAATTATTCCTGTTGCTTTTTTGCTTCTGGCCATTCTTTTGTCTGTTTCAAGTGTTTTTACAATCGGAACGGATGAGGTCGGGGTCATCCAAAGATTTGGGAAATATAACAGGACAGCCCAGCCCGGATTGAATTTCAAGTTTCCGGCCGGAATTGAAAAAATTACAAAGGTAAAAGTAAAAAGGGTGTATCAGGAAGAATTCGGGCTTGAGACTGAAAAAGCATCTGTCAACTACAGATCGGGAAATGACAATGCTTCCCTGGAAACACCCCTCATGTTGACCGGGGACCTGAATGTCGCAGTGGTTCCATGGATTGTTCAGTACAGGATTTCCAACCCTCTGGATTATCTTTTTAAAATCAAGGATGTTCGGGCTATTTTACGCGATATGTCCGAAGCCACCATGAGAACTGTCGTGGGAGACAGAAGCATCAATGAGGTGATCAGTAAAAGAGAAGAAATTGCGCTTGCTGCTAAGGAAATTCTTCAAAAAGAGATGGACCGGGCCCAGTCCGGTATTGCCATTAACACAATTGAATTAAAAAAGACAAATGTTCCTGATCCTGTTCAGCCTTCTTTTAATGAGGTGAACCAGGCTACCCAGGAAAAAGAGCAGACCATTTATAAGGCAAGGGAAGAATATAACAAAGCAGTGCCCCTGGCCCGTGGCGAAGCTAGAAGAGTGATAAAGGATGCTGAAGGATATGCCATTGACAGGATCAACCGGTCCAAAGGGGATGCAGATAAATATACGGCAATTTATCAGGAATATGTAAGAGCCAAGGACATAACAAAAAAAAGGCTTTATCTGGAAGCGATGCTGGAGGTTTTTCCAAAACTTGGTACAAAATACATTATTGATTCCGATCAGAAAAATTTTCTGCCTTTATTAAATATGAGCGGAGGAACCTCTCTTCCACAAAACCAGACACCTTAAATAAAAGAGTGGAACAGGAATAACATGATGAGAAATATAATTTTGATTGTTTTTGCAGCAGGTGTTTTTCTGGCATTCAATGCAGCCTATGTCGTTGACGAAACTGAGCAGGTGGTTATTACTCAGTTTGGTAAGGTTGTGGGAGATCCAGTCACTGAGCCTGGGTTGAAATTCAAGCTGCCATTTCTTCAGAAAGCCAATGTTTTCGCGAAAAACCTCTTGACCTGGGATGGCATTCCAGGTCAGGTTCCGACGCAGGATAAAACCT
This sequence comes from Desulfobacterales bacterium RIFOXYA12_FULL_46_15, assembly GCA_001799395.1. Lineage (GTDB taxonomy): Bacteria > Desulfobacterota > Desulfobacteria > Desulfobacterales > Desulfobacteraceae > Desulfobacula. The sequence continues at coordinate 12,681 of MGTJ01000049.1, forward strand.
ATATTTATGTAGACAGCTTTGCAAGATGGAAAATCGTTGACCCTATCAGATTTTTCCAGACCGTGAACAATGAGGTGTCTGCCATTGACCGCTTGAATGGGATTATCGATCCAGCAGTAAGGAACCTTATCACCTCTTACCCATTGGTTGAAAGTGTCAGGAATACAGATCGGTCAATGGATACCTTTGAATATGATGTTGATGACAATGTTAAACGGGTTCAATATAAAATCAATCTGGGAAGGGACGAGATTACAAGACTGATTGTAGAACAAGCCAGTGGGAAACTGAAGGATTTCGGCATCGAACTCGTGGATGTGAAGATTAAACGGATTAATTATATTGATAATGTACGTCAGGCTGTTTATGAACGAATGATTGCAGAAAGAAGGCAGATTGCGGAAAAATACAGGGCAGAGGGAGAAGGCGAGGCAAGTAATATCCGGGGAGAAAAGGAAAAAGAACTTCAGGTCATTAAATCTCAGGCTTACCGAGATGCTCAGAAAATAAAGGGTGATGCAGATGCAGAAGCTGCAAGGATTTATGCGATTGCATATGGGGCTGATCCTGAATTCTATGCATTTTTAAAATCACTGGAAGTGTATAAGGAATCTTTGAAAAAAGATACCACACTGATCCTTTCAACAAATTCCGATGCCATGAAATATTTAAAGGGATTAGGGAAAGAGTAAAAAATAATTTGAGTATTGAGTTGTTGGCAACTCAATACTCCCTGTAAAGCAAAAGCTATTTTTTCTTTCTCTGATGTCTGGTTTTGGCAAGGAGTTTTTTGTGTTTATGTTTTCTCATCTTTTTTCTCCGCTTTTTCATTACACTGCTCAAAAAAATCACCTCCTTTATTTTAGCTTATATTCTATTGATTTAATTGACTGGTCACTATAGCATAACCGCTTATCAAATGTCCATTTTTTTATTTCCACAGGAAAAAGCACTGAATGTATAGGTCAAGATATTTTAACATAGACGAACTTCAAAAAGTTGATGAGGCTGTTAAAATTTCCGAAGAGCTGGTGAATAATTTTTTTAAAATGTCATCAGGCCAATGGCTGAGGAACCGGTATGATATCAAGACAGCCAAGGATCTTGACAGGCATGAACATGTGCATGGTCCTTTTGCCCAGGTAATTAAATATGAAGCACGTAAAAAAGAGATGCCATTGGGTTCGTCTTCTTACACGCTTTATAAAGTTTGTCTTCAGGATGATGCTATTCTTTCAACGGTTCAAAAGAAAGACCTGCTGTTGGAACCTTTTCTCTTATACATTCTCAGTCATGAGCTTGTGCATATTATAAGGTTTTCAAAATATAAACAACGCTATGAAAACAAAAATGAGTCAGATGTAACCCTGGATGAAGAAAGGCTGGTTCACCTTCTGACTTATGAAATTTTAAAGCCGTTTCCTATCTCAGGATTGGTGAAAGTATTTGAATTTTATAAAGATTGGCGTATAGTAAACAGGCTGGAATTATAGTTAAAAAAAATAAATATACTTTCTTGACAAGAAAGAAAGGCGAGTTATTTTATGGAAGGTTTTTCGAAAGGACCAAAAAATACGGAGAATTTTAAAATGCCGGTTTATGAGTATCAATGCAAAGATTGTGGAAAAATAGAAGAAGTATTTCAAAAAATATCAGATCCGGTTTGCACAACCTGTTCACATTGCAAGGGCAGATTGAATAAGCTTATTTCACAAAGTGCATTTCATCTTAAAGGATCAGGTTGGTATGTTACTGATTATGGTGGGGCAAAACAAGGAAGTGAAACAAAATCAGAGATAAAAAACGATACGACATCTAACGAATCAAAAACGGCTTCTGCTAAAGATGCAGATTAAATAGCCGAAGCCGAAAGACAAATACATCAATTACATTCAAACAACAAATAGTAAGTAAAGGAGAAATTGATCATGAGTTTGAGACCACTAAGTGACAGGATTCTAGTTCAGCGTGTTGAAGAGGATGTTAAAACCAAAGGCGGCATTATCATCCCTGATACGGCAAAAGAAAAACCAGTAGAAGGAAAAGTCGTGGCAACCGGGAAAGGCCGGATGGGTGAAGAAGGGAAACTTCTTCCAATGGATGTTAAAGTCGGTGATCGTGTCCTTTTCAGCAAATACGGCGGAACTGAAGTGAAAATCGACGGGTCGGATTATCTTATCTTACGTCAGGATGATGTTCTTGGAATTATTGAATAACCATAAAGAAAAGAAAGAAATGGAGATTATTAAAGATGGCAAAAGAAATTAAATATGATGCCAAAGCCCGTGAAGCAATGCTTAATGGCGTAAAGGCACTTGCAGATGCAGTAGTTGTAACTTTAGGCCCTAAAGGCAGAAATGTGGTTATTGAAAAGTCCTGGGGATCACCCAATGTAACCAAAGACGGTGTAACGGTTGCAAAAGAAATCGAGCTTGAAGACAAATTTGAAAATATGGGCGCCCAGATGGTTAAGGAAGTTGCCAGCAAAACCTCTGATATGGCAGGCGACGGTACAACCACTGCAACTGTTCTTGCTAGAGCGATCTATGAGAATGGACAGAAGTTGGTTGTAGCCGGGAACAATCCCATGGGAATCAAGAGGGGTATTGATCGCGCTGTTGCCAAGGTTGTCGAATGCCTTGAAAAAATGGCAAAACCAACTAAAAATCAGAATGAAATTGCCCAAGTCGGAACAATTTCTGCAAATAATGATAAAACCATTGGTAATATCATTGCAGAAGCCATGGACAAGGTCGGTAAAGAAGGCGTCATCACTGTGGAAGAAGCCAAGTCAATGGATACAACCCTTGAGGTTGTCGAGGGCATGCAGTTTGATCGTGGCTACTTGTCCCCATATTTTGTGACTAATTCAGAGAAAATGGTGGTGGCTCAAGATAATCCCTATATTTTGATTTGTGAGAAAAAGATTTCTTCCATGAAAGATCTTCTCCCTATCCTTGAAGCCATTGCGAGAACCGGCAAACCGCTTCTTATTGTTGCCGAAGATATTGAAGGTGAGGCTTTAGCAACACTGGTTGTCAATAAACTTCGCGGCACATTGAATGTCGCAGCGGTCAAGGCCCCCGGTTTTGGTGACAGAAGAAAAGCCATGCTGGAAGACATTGCCGTGCTGACAGGCGGTCAGGTCGTTTCAGAAGATATCGGGATTAAACTTGAAAACGTTACCCTTGAAGATCTTGGGCAGGCTAAGTCGATTACTATTGATAAAGACAATACCACCATTGTTGACGGGGCAGGTTCCAGAGAAGCTCTTGAGGGCAGGGTAAAAATGATTCGGGCCCAGGTGGAAGAAACCACTTCCGATTATGACAGGGAAAAACTTCAGGAAAGACTTGCCAAGCTTGTTGGTGGCGTTGCCGTAATTAATGTAGGCGCAGCCACTGAAACCGAGATGAAGGAAAAGAAAGCCAGAGTGGAAGATGCCCTTAACGCAACCCGCGCAGCCGTTGAAGAAGGGATTGTCCCCGGAGGCGGCGTTGCACTTGTCAGATGCATAAAAGCCCTTGAAGAACTAAAACTTGAAGGTGAGGAAAAACTGGGTGTAGCAGTTATTGCAAGGGCCATAGAAGAACCTCTTCGCAAAATTGCAGAAAACGCCGGCGTGGAAGGCTCTGTTGTTATCAATAAAGTCAAGGAAGGTAAAGACGCTTATGGTTACAATGCCCTGACAGATGTTTATGAAGATCTGATTGCAGCAGGTGTTATCGATCCTAAAAAAGTGGTTCGTTTTGCACTTCAGAATGCAGCTAGTGTTGCATCCGTTATGCTGACCACAGAAGCCATGATTGCAGATAAGCCGGAAGAAAAATCAGGTGGAATGCCTGGTGGAATGCCTGGTGGCGGAATGGGTGGAATGGGCGGAATGGGCGGAATGATGTAATTCTTCATTAAAATGACTTTGCTCATATGATGTTATATAAGCTCCTGCATGTTAATTGTGCAGGAGCTTTACCATTTGGGCGGTATGAAAAACAGTAAAACCCTTCCGTCTCAAGGGAAAACTCTTTAATAAGAACTTGACATGGGATGCCTGCTCGTATACTAAAGTTTATGATTTTTTTTATATTACAAATATCTGAAAGGTAGAGTTGTAAGAGAGGTTATATGGCCGCTGAGAGTGTTGGGCTGTTTTATATGTTGAGCGAGGCAGGTCCGATTGTCAAGTTCGTTATGCTTCTTCTTCTGTTTTTTTCAATCACATCATGGACGATAGTGTTTATAAAGATAAGGTATATCAGGAAGGCATTCAAAGATTCCGCCGATTTTACAGATATTTTCTGGCAGTGTCGGAATCTTGCAGATGCTTTTTCAAAGGCAAAGGCATTAAGATCAAGTCCTTTGGCTAGAATTTTCATTGCCGCTTATATGGAGATGGCAAGACCGGACGGTAAGGAGACAAAAAGAACAACCATAAACAAGACAGAAGGATCTTATTTACAGAATATTGGAAGTATCAACCGATCGTTGAAGCGAACCATGAATGTTGAAATGAGAAGATTGGTTCAGTTGGTTCCTTTTCTGGCCACCGCAGGTAATACGGCACCGTTTATCGGACTTTTCGGAACGGTCTGGGGAATTATGGACACTTTTCAGGGGATTGGTTTGAGCGGGTCGGCAAGCCTTGCCGTTGTCGCGCCCGGTATTTCTGAAGCATTGGTGGCAACCGCAGCAGGATTAGCAGTTGCCATACCAGCGGTTATCGCATATAATTTTTTTAACGATAGAATCCGGGTCCTGGATTCTGAAATGCAGAGTTTTTCTTCAGATATTCTAAATATAATGGAACGTGACATTCAAAGCCAAATGGAGGGATAATGCAGACAGGCTCCGGTAATGGTCAATTCATGGCCGAGATTAATGTTACACCTTTTGTTGATGTAATGCTGGTGCTTCTGATAATTTTTATGGTAACGGCACCCATGATGGTTCAGGGGATTGATGTGAATTTACCCAAGGCTACTGCAAAAGCCTTGAAAGGCAGTGAGGAACGTCTGATTGTCTCCATTGATAACGAGATGAAGGTCTATATCAATGAACAGGTTGTCAGTGTGGAGTTTCTGGCTCAAAAACTCGTTGCGATACTTGCAAATTTAGAAAGTAAAGACGTATATCTTAAAGCCGATAAACAGGTGCCCTATGGAGTAGTGGTTAATGTAATTTCCAAGATAAAAACGGCAGGAGTTGACAGTCTTGGGATGATCACTCTGCCTGATAATGAAGATAAGTCCTGATAAACAACGGGTATGAGTTCTCAGGAGAGTTTCAAAAAAAGAAGAGGATCTCTTCTAAACCCAATGGATCAGGACAGAAGAACTAAAATTATTTTTTTTATTATTTCTGTTGTGCTTCATGGTTTATTTTTTGGAGGCCTTATTTTTTTTCAGGATTTTCATTTTGCCAGATCCATGCCATCTGTTATTCAGATTGATCTTGTCTCTTTTGCACCCATGGCTGGATCAGATAAACCAGGTGGTGGTGGTGCAGCAGAGGTAAAAGAAGACAAAAAAGAGGCAAAACAAGAAAGCACAGAGGTAAAAGAATCAGGGGAGGCAGTTCAACCGGCTGAAATAAAAAAAGAGGAGCCGGCACCTGTTATTAAACCGGACATCAGTCTGAAGGCAAAACCGAAAAATTTAAAAGATCTTTTGGCTGAACAGGAAAAAAAGACAAAGACAGAGGAAAAGAGAAAAGAGGAAAAAACTGATCAAAAGATAGTTAACAAAGAACTTGACACCGGAAAAACAACAGATAAACCTAATGAAAAACAGGATTCAAACAATATGTCTGCTGTGTTGGGCCGTCTTCGGAAAAAGGTAGCGGAGCAGGGGAAGTTAAGGCAAGGTGGAAGCGGTGAAGGTGGATCTGGTGAGGGCAATAAGGGTATCCCGGGGGGAATTGGAAAAGGCGGTGCCAGTGCTGAACAGCAGTTTATTTTTGGGATTGTTTCAAGAATCCAGGAAAACTGGGTGTTTAATGACAGTCTAGCAAGAATGGACCGGAACTTGGAAGTTACAATTCTAATTAAAATATTGAAGAGCGGAGAAATAAGGGATATTATTTTTGAGACGCGATCAGGGAATGCATATCTTGATGAATCTGCAAAAAAAGCGATTATGAAAGTCAATCCCTTGCCGCCATTACCGGCTGGAATGTATTCCTATGACCTGGGGTTGATTTTTACACCTCAGGGCTTGAAATAAAAATCTATATAACTAAAACGATATGGTAAGCTTTTTATTATGAAAAAAATTATTCTGCAGGGGTTTTATTCCGTTTTGATTCTGGGCTGCTTCTGGATACCGGTTTGCCACAGTGTTACATATATAAATATCAGCAACCCTTTACTGAAAAAGTCACCTGTTGCAGTGACGGACTTTAAGGCCATGAGTGGAAGTGCTGAAGAAATAACGCATGGGAAAACAGCAGTCCAGATATTAACCGAGGCATTGAATTTTACAGGCTATCTGCAAACCATGGACCCAGTTGCATTCCTGGCCAATCCGTCACAATCCGGAATTCAGCTCTCTGAAATCAATTTCAGAGATTGGAAAGGAATCGGTGCAGACTATCTCATTACAGGCGGTGTGCTTACAGAGAGCCCAGGTAACGTCAAATTTGAATTAAGGTTTTTTGATTCAATTAATTCAAAACTTCTTGTGGGAAAAGTATATACCGGCTCTGAAACCCAGATCCGGAAAATGATGCACATGTTTTGCAGTGAGATAGCTTTTATCCTTACCGGAAAATATGGAGTTTTCAATACTGAAATGGCTTTTGTGTCAACCGTGGACGGGAATAAAGAAATATTCACCTGTGATTTTGACGGGCAAAACATTAAACAGATCACCTTCCATAAAACTATCAGTCTCTCTCCTTCCTGGTCATCGGATGGTAAATGGCTGGCCTATGTTTCCTATGCAAAGGGGAAACCGGATATCTATATTAAAAATCTCCTTGAAAATCGGGGGGCTATAGTCAATTTAAAAGGAATGAATATCTCTCCCGACTGGATGCCAGGGCAGCTTAAACTTGCAGGAGCATTAAGTTTTTCCGGTGATCAGGAAATTTATCTATTGACCGCTAATGGAGAAGTGATTAAAAGATTAACTGACAGTTTGGGGATAGATGTGTCGCCAAAATTTTCACCAGATGGTCAGAAAATAGCGTTTACATCGAAACGTACAGGAACTCCACAAATATTTATACAGGATATTGATTCCGGAAGTGTGAAACGGTTAACATTTAACGGCTTAAACAATACTTCACCGGCTTGGTCTCCGGATGGAAGAAAGATTGCCTATGTGGGCATAGAAAAGAATGCTATTAATATTTTTGTGATGAGTATTGACTCAGGCGTACCGGTTCAGTTGACTGCGGATTCAGGCGATAATGAAGATCCGGTCTGGTCACCTGATGGAAGTATGCTGGCCTTTACATCAACGCGTGAAGGTGGTGTGCCAAGGATCTTTGTCATGAATGCTTCAGGAACCGACCAAAGGAGGCTTTTGAACATGAGTGGCAAGCAGACCCAGCCGGACTGGTCAATTTCAGATAGTACAAGAGAAGGTATGTAGGTATTTAATAATTAAAAGGGGGAAAAATGAAAAGGAAAAATTGGTTAAATGTATTATTGGTGATTCTTGTTGCAGGTCTTTTTCTTACAGTGTCATGCGCAAAACAAGGAACTGTTACTAGTGAAACAGCTGTGAAATCAGCACCTGCTACGGATGATGCTGCCGCAAAAGCTAAAGCTGAAGCTGAAAGACTAGCAGCAGAAAAAGCTGCAAAAGAAAAAGCAGCAAAGATTGCTGCTGCTAGAAAAGCATTTGAAAACGAAGATATCCATTTTGACTATGACAGTTCAGAATTGACTGCTGCTGCTAAAACTCTGTTAAAAGATAAAGCAGCTTGGTTGAATGAAAATGCGACCGCTGCCGTAACTGTTGAAGGTCATTGTGACGAGCGCGGTACAACCGAATACAACCTTGCGTTGGGCGAACGTCGTGCAACCTCTGTAAAAGCATATTTGGTGGACCTTGGCATTGCCGCCGCCCGTATGAACACTGTTAGTTATGGTGAAGAAAAACCAGTGGACACTGGGAAAACCGAACTCGCCTATTCAATGAACAGGCGCGCTCATTTTGCAATTAAATAATCGATTGGATATTGGTATATAAAATCAGGCGTAATACTTTTAATAAATAAAGTATTACGCCTGATCCATTAAGGCCTTTTGGCTGTCGGAGTTTGGTTATGAAAACAAATTGTCTTATTTGTATTGCAATCGGTTTCCTTCTTTTTTACGGATGTGTTGAACCACAGCAATTTGTAGCCCTTGAAAATCGAGTGGCTGCAATGGAAATGGAAAAGAAAAAGCAGGTTAATGCACAGACTGAAAAAGATAAAGAGTTTGATAGCATCCGGGAAAAAATGAAAGAAGGAATCAAACCGGAAGATTATGCAGATATGAAATATGATATTAAGATCCTTAAAGAAAATAATCAAAGGCTTCAAGGCTCCATAGAAGAAATCAACCATAACCTTGGGAATTATAGTAAAAAGGACAGGGAAGATCTTGAGAAAAGAATCGAAAGACTTGATAACGCTATTTCCCAGAATTATGAGAAACTGGTTGAACTTGAAAAGTATCTAGGTCTGGAGCCGTCTCGTACCACAGCTCCCTCTTCTCCCGAGAGCACGGGTAAAAATGCTGTAGTAGCTGAAAGCAAACCTGCTTCTTCTGCTGAACCTGGAAAAGTAGATGGGGAACAGGAATTATATACGTCTGCAAAAAATTTATTCGATCAAGGAGATAAAGCCAATGCTCGTGCTCAGTTTGAAGAATTTATAAAAAAGTATCCCAAATCTGATAATGCTGATAATGCAAGATTCTGGATTGCAGATAGCTATTTTTCCGAGAAATGGTTTGAAAAGGCAATTCTGGAATATCAGAAAGTTCTTGAAGATTATCCAAAGAGCAATAAAACAGCCGCAGCAAAACTGAAACAAGGGTATGCATTTGCAGAGCTGGGGGAAAAAGCAAATGCCAGACTTATCCTTAATGAATTACTGAAAAAACATCCGGATTCAAATGAGGCAAAATTTGCCAAGGAAAAATTAAAAAGCTTACAATAAATGTTTTATTCCAATGATCAAAGTCGTAGGGATTGATCCGGGGCTTGCCGGTACAGGCATTGGCGTTGTTCAGGGAAACCGGAGGGATATCCTGGGATATTCTTTTGGAACCATTGCAACAGAAGCGAAAGATCCGATTCATTTCAGACTTCATAAAATTTATTCCAAAATGCTTGAATTTCTTTGTGAGCAGAAACCTGATTATGTCATTATAGAAGATATTTACTCTCTTGAAAAATTTCCTGAATCCGGTATTATGCTCGGCAAGGTGTCAGGGGTTCTTCTGCTGGCCGCTTATAATGCAGGATTAAATATGGAAGAGATACCTGTGCGTGAGGTAAAAAAGATTATCTCCGGAAATGGAAATGCTGACAAAGATCAAATGGAACGGGCTATTCGAAATCAGTTGAACCATGATCGCCCCATCCGCCCCTTTCATGCCTCAGACGCATTGGGGCTGGCTTTAACAGGTTATTACAGGTATAAAAACATGCTATGATCGGATACCTTGAAGGATCCATTCTGCATTTTGAATCAGATGGTATTTTATTATTAGCCGGGCATGTCGGTTATGAAATATTTTTGAATCCTCAAGTCCTTGAAAAAATAAGATCGCAAAATGTCCATAATGATATTATTACCCTTTATATCTATTATCATCAGACCGAGCGTCAGCCAAAACCTGTCCTGATCGGTTTTCAATCACTTGAAGAGAAGGCATTTTTCCAGGAATTTATTACCGTAGATGCCATTGGCCCCATGAAAGCTGTAAAAGCCATGAGCCGATCCATAACCGATATTGCACTGGCCATTGAAAAAAAAGATACAAATTTTTTAGCCGGTTTGAATGGAATCGGAAAACGAACTGCTGAGAAAATCATTGCCACCCTGAATGGGAAAGTCGAAAGATTTATCTCTGCGGTTGAAGATCAAGCTTCGGTTGCCAATCCCCATATAACGGATGGGATGCAGGACATCTGCCGGCAAGTTGAAGATGTTCTTGTAGAACAGTTGGGTCATTCCCCGGCGTCTGCAAAAAGGATGGTCAAGGAAGCATTTGAAAGAAACGGTATGATTTCAACACCTGAAGAGCTTTTTGATGAAATTTATCGGGAGAACGGATAAATATGGGTGACTCAATTATTTCATATTCTTCTGATAAAAAGGGTATTGTTACATCAAAAAGCACGGTTGATGATTTGTCCCCTGATATCATTTCTTTAAGGCCTGATAAGTTTAAGGATTATATCGGACAAAAAGATACTGTTGAAACCTTGAAAATTGCCATACAGGCTGCCAAAATGAGGAACGAACCGCTGGAACATATTCTGCTTCACGGTCCTCCCGGGCTGGGGAAAACAACAGTATCCCATATCATTGCCAATGAAATGGAAAAAAATCTGACCGTCACTTCAGGGCCGACTCTGGAAAAAGGTGGGGATCTCATCGGTATCCTGACCAATCTTGGCGAAGGGGATATCCTTTTTATCGATGAAATTCATCGAATTCCAAAAATTGTTGAAGAATTTCTATATCCTGCCATGGAAGATTATGCCATTGATTTTGTGTTTGATAAAGGAATCCATGCAAGGAGTCATCGATATCGCCTAAAACAATTTGTCCTGATTGGGGCTACAACTCGTGTGGGCCTTTTATCCTCTCCATTGAGAGACCGGTTCGGAATCTTTCGTACGCTCGACTTTTATACTCCGGAAGAATTGATAGTGATTGTTAAACGATCTGCTGCCATCTTAAACACGATTATCACTGATGATGGTGCAAAAGAACTTGCCGAGAGGTCAAGAGGAACACCAAGAATTGCCAACCGGCTTTTGAAAAGAGTCAGAGATTATTCACTTGTCAAATCACACGGGAAGGTGACTCTTGAAAGTGTAAAAGCCGCACTTAGCCTTGAAGGAATTGATCACCTGGGGTTGACAACACTTGACAGGAATTATTTAAAAACGATAATAGATTTTTATAAAGGAGGTCCTGTCGGAATTGAAGCCATAGCAGCAACATTGCAGGAAGAAACCGACACACTTGTAGATGTGGTTGAACCGTTTTTATTGAAAATCGGACTGGTTCTTCGTACCTCCAGCGGCAGAAAGACATCGGAAAAAGCTTTTAATCACCTTAAACTCTACCCATAATAATGAAGGTTTGTTTTAATTATTGATGAAAAAGAAGACAAATTCGAATAAACAATATGTGCTGCTCCTATTCACTTTATTTGTGACGGTTTTTTTATTCTATTCAAAAGCCCCGGCAGAAGATCAGATCCGGCCATCTGCTATTATCAAGCTACCGGAAGATGAAAATGCAATTTTAGTTGACAAGAAAAATCAGACTCTTTTTCTTGTCCGCTCTAAAGCAGGAGAACTGATGGTGAGGTATAAAATGCCCTGTTCCACCGGAGAAATGGCTGGAGTGAAACAGAAAGCCGGGGACAAGAAAACCCCTGAGGGTATATATTTTTTAAAGGATGAGTATGAAGATCAATATCTGTCACCAGTATATGGGGTTAAGGCATTTCCTTTGGATTATCCTAACCTGATGGATAAGCGAACAGGCAAAGATGGTTCAGCCATCTGGATACACGGCACCAATAAAGTTTTGAAACCTATGGATTCAAACGGGTGTGTGGCTTTGGAAAATTCAAGTATTCTAAAATTGGCTGAATATATAACTCTTGACTCAACTCCGGTCATTCTGATTGAAAAATTCAATAGAATAGATAAGGAAACGGTTGTCAAGCAGGAACAGGAAATCAATCACTTGCTGGATCAATGGCTCAAAGCAGTTGAAAGCGGGAGCTATCATGAGTATCTGTCCTTTTATTCGGATGAATACCTTCCGGAAATTGATTGGTGGACAAAATGGATGGAGATACGGAAAAATTCATCCGGGCCAGACTCAGGCTTTAAAATAGAAAGAGACAGGACAGGGATTTATTATCATGATCAAGTTTTTGTTGCATTGTTTGATTATTCAGCAACACTAAATAATGAAAAATTATTATTAGGGAAAAGAAAACTGTTCCTTGAAAAAAAAGATCAGGTCTATAAAATTATTGGAGAGGCATATCAAACTGTCTCAAAGGAATTTATGACTGGTCAAACGCCTTTGCTTGCAGCAGCATTAAAGGTTATGAAGTCTGCCTCAAAACAGGAACCGGTTGTGGAAACAAAACCGATTATCACAGCTAAACCATCCCTTGAAACAAAACCGGTTCAAGAGACAAAGTCTATTCAGGATATCGTCAACCAATGGCTGGCAGCATGGTCTACAAAAGATATGGACAAGTATGCTTCGTTTTATGCAAACAATTTTTATTCTGATGGAATGAATAAAAAAAAATGGGTTGAACGGAAAAAAAATATTGCCGGGAGAAATAATATTATCAAGGTTTCAGGTAAAAAATTTCAGATTAGGCAGACCAACGATACATGCGAGGTTACATTTTTTCAGGACTATCAATCCAGCGGATTAACAACCCAGGGTACAAAAAAGCTAAATCTTACAAACAAAGGCGGATCATGGAAGATATATCAAGAGAGCTGGAAAGAGAAATAGCCAAATCTAAGCCCAAACCCTTCAGGAAAAATCGAAAAATAAAAATTCTCATCGTGGATGATTTTGGAAAAGTAATATCCGGCAATTATATAAAAATAATATTATTAGTCCTATCCTTTATCAGTATCATAACCTTTTTAATTTCAACCTGGCTTTTTTACCACTATTCCGTTTTATCACAAGAGACCGGCTCCACAAAAAAACGTCTTCTCCTTGCTGAAAAAAAGATCAATGAATTGACAGATGAAAAAGAAGTATTGATGGCAAGATTAGTGATCCTTGGAAAAGATCCGGGGATTAATAAAATAGTGGAAAAATCGGAAAGACCCTTAAATAATGATCTTGAGGGAAAAAAAATGATTTCTATCAAGCTGCAGGATATAAAATCCACGGCTTTGGATACTCCGGATATTCTTGATGAAGAGAAACAAAGTATTTCTCAAGGGATTGAAAAAGAAAAGACAACCGGGGATCATCCCGGTACCGGGTTAACTTCCCCAGGTGAAACGGAAACCAGGAACATAGCAGAAACCAATACTGTAAAAAAAACGATATCGATAGAGAAATTTTCCGTCATAAGAAACAAGACAGGTAAAGACCTGCTGGTGCGATTTGATATCAGAAATGTTTCCAAGGATCAGGGAGATGTATCCGGAAGGATATTTACAATTTTAAGGCCTGATAATGACATCGAAGATCAATGGCTCATTATACCGGCAGTTAGGTTGAAAAATGGAGTCCCTGGGGAGAGTCAGAAAGGCCAGTATTTTTCTATTTCCCACTTTAAACCGGTGAAATTTCGAATAAAAAGTGAAGTTGATCCTGATTTTTATAAAAAGGCCTCTATTTTTATTTTTAACAGCGAGGGAATGCTGATTTTTGAGAAATCCATCGAAATAAAAGATGCTGAATAGATGCCCATGGAAAACGCTTTGATAATAAAGAAATTCATTACGATTCTGTTTTTCTGGTTATTTTTATTATGTAGCCAGACATCGGCCGGGCAAAAGACACATACGGTTTTTTTTGAGGGGGAAGAAAACGAACTCCATGTTTATCGGATCAAGGGTGGTCAGCCTGGAAAAACGCTACTCATCATCGGTGGAATTCAGGGCGATGAACCGGGAGGATATCTTGCCGCAGATTTCTATGCTGATTTCCTGCTTGAAAAAGGGAACCTGATTGTTGTCCCAAGGGCTAATTTCCCATCTATTTTGAAAATGGAAAGACAGATTAATCAGGATATGAATCGGAAATTTCTGGATGATGAGATTTCCAATTATGAAACAAAGGTTGTTGGTGTCCTGAAAAAATTGATCTGCGAGAGCGATTGTTTCTTAAATCTTCATGAGGGCTCAGGTTTCTATTCTCATAATTGGGAGAATGAGGAAAAAAATCCTGGAAAATTTGGCCAGTCAATTATAATTGATGATTCGGCTCTGCAAAGAACAGGTTCTGGAGGTCTTATCAATCTTGAAGAAATAGCGGGGCTGGTTGTTGATAAGATCAATACTTATATTGACAATAAAAATCATTTTTTCCATGTTAACAACCACAGGACAAATCACGCAGACTCAATTCATAAAGAACAGCTCAGATCGGCAACCTATTATGCCTATAACACCTGCAAGATTCCGGCTTTTGGAATAGAATCCGCCAAAATACTTCCGCTGGAACAAAAAGTCAAACAGCATATTCATGCCATCAATGGATTCATGGAAGTTATGGATATTGTCCCAAAAAATCCGAATATTGATCTGAAAAAGCCGGAAATGCAATATATGATAATATCCGTAAACGATTCGACTCCGGTTGTTATTGAAAAAATGCAGCGTCTAAAGATTAATAAAGGAGATACAATTAAAGTCCATGATATTATAGCAAACTACGAACGAGGGCTCAGTGTGGATGTAATCGGGCTTGGAAATAAATTTAATGATATGAAAAATGAACTGATTGTCAATGTATCAACCCGGATTGAAGTCAAGAAAGATTTTTATAAATGCGGAAGCGTTTTTATTGATATCGATTCTCAAGGCTCAACCGAGTCAAAAAAGTTTGTAGTCACAGAAACCGGGGAAGTCAGTATTTTAAAATATAAATTTAAAATCAATGACAAGCCGTTACTTGTCGATAACCAAAGCCATGTTAAGGTGCGCATGGGGGACCGGTTAATGATTGAAGACATTGTCTCAGGCGCTGTTGATCCTTCTAAATATATTGTTAATTTTAAAGGATTTATCGGTAATTCGGATAATAATACGGGTGAAGACAGGGGGTATGTGATTCATATATCCGAAGGGTCACTGATGAAGCGTTACTCTGTTCAAAACAAGGGAGAATGCTACCACGTGGTAACAACATTGGATGGAAAAGAAATGGGGAAAATTTTTATTGATATCCAGCCATAGGCTATCGAGGAGATTTAAAGTGGGAATAAAAAACAGCAAGAATCTTTCAATCATTGATAAAGAGCTGAAAATTGAGGGTTCAATATCAAGCAGTGGAAAATTGATTATCAAGGGCCAGGTCACAGGAACAATTGAAGGGGATGTGGTGATTATTGCCGAAGACGGGCAGGTGAATTCCAGTTCAACAAGAGTATCAAGTATTACCATTGGGGGAAATTTTAAAGGTGAGCTGATTGCTTCAAAAGAATTAATTATTCTTTCGACCGGAACATGTGCAGGAAAAGTGGAGTGTAAAGATCTGATTGTTGAGAACGGCGGTATTTTAAATGCTGAGGTGACCTGTAAAACCACCAGCAAGATTTCTACGGACCTGGAGTCGAAACATTTTGAACCTCTTGTCATAAGAGATAAGAAACAAATAGAAATTTAAATTTAGCTTGACAGAATTTTAAAAAAAATATACTAATTCCGGGTTGTGTTTATGAAAAGGAGCGTTGAGGAAATTGAAAAAATATACTTATAGTGCAAAAAGATCGGATAATAAAGAGAACTGGTGTATTATTGATGCCAAAGATAAAATTCTTGGGAGACTCGCATCACAGGTGGCATATCGAATTCGCGGAAAGAATAATCCTCTTTTTTCACCCCACGTTGATACTGGAGACTGGGTTATTATTATCAATGCAGAAAAAATTCGTATGACTGGGAACAAATTGGATCAGAAGAAATATTACCGCCATTCCGGATATATCGGCGGATTAACAACTGAAACAGCAAAAGAATTGCTTGCGAAGAAACCTGAAGAGGTTATTAAAAAGGCTGTTCGAGGCATGCTTCCCAAAAATCGGTTGGGGCGAAAACTTGGCAGAAAATTGTTTGTTTACGCAGGCGATCAGCATCCCCATGCTGCTCAGAAGCCTGATGCTGTTGAAATTTAAGGAAAAAAGGACGCGGTAATTATCAATGGATAGCGGAAACATTTTTTACGCGACTGGTAAGAGAAAAGGCTCTGTTGCCAAAGTGTGGTTAACACCTGGTAATGGAAATATTATGATTAATGATCTGGATGTTAATGAATATTTTGAGCTGAATGTGGCAAAAGATTTATTGACGTCTCCTTTAGTGCTTACCGAAAAGAGCAGCGCTTTTGATGTGAGAGCCACAGTTATGGGTGGCGGGAAATCAGGTCAGGCGGGCGCCATTCGGCTTGGTGTTTCCAAAGCACTTGTAATCCTTGATCCTGACTTGAGAGGGGTGTTGAAAAGTGCAGGATTTCTTACAAGGGATTCTAGACAGAAAGAGCGGAAAAAATACGGAAAAAAAGGTGCAAGAGCCAGTTTCCAGTTTTCAAAAAGATAGTTTTTTTTTCTATATCTCAAAAACATCAGGGGCAATTATTCGTTGCCCCTTTTTTGTCTTTGTGTGTCAGAAATGAAGACATATTTATTCTACGATATTGAAACAAGCGGCTTAAACCCTGCCTTTGATCAGATCTTGACCTTTGCCGGTATTCGTACGGATCTTCACTTCCGGGAAATCAGCAGACAGTCTGTTATAATTAGATTGCGAAAGGACATTGTTCCTTCACCAAAAGCTTTTTTAACCCATTGGTTAAAAAACGACGATCTGACTCTTGGAATAAATGAATATGAAGCTGCACAAATAATTCATAAGATTGTAAATATGCCTGGAACCATAAGTCTTGGATATAATTCACTTGGCTTTGACGATGAATTTTTACGTTTCATGTTCTATCGTAATCTTCTTGATCCATACAGCCATCAATATGGCAATGGTTGCAGCCGGATGGATGTCCTGCCGATTACAGTTGTTTTTCGAGTGTTCCATCCTGAATCCCTCAAATGGCCTGAAGTTGATGGAAAACCAAGTTTGAAACTTGATTTGATCACTCGTGAAAATAACCTAACCACCTCGGGCAGGGCCCATGAAGCAATGAACGATGTGGAATCGGTAATTGAGCTTAGCAAGAAATTATTTCAAGAGGAAACCATCTGGAATTATTGCCTTGATTTTTTTGATAAAACAAAGGAAGAGGCAAGAATAAACAGTATCAAAAGCGATTTTAATATTCAGGACCGGTATTTTAAAGTCTGCATAATGATTTCCTTATCTTTTGGGTCAAAGATAAATTATATGGCCCCTGTCATTCATCTGGGTCAGTCGCTGCCTTATAAAAACCAAAGTCTGTGGTTACGCCTTGATTCAGAATCTATTCCGGGTTTTGGCAACGAATTGAGCACTGACGATGCTCATGTGATAAGAAAACGATCCGGGGATGGATTGATCATCCTGCCGGCCCTTGACAGGTTCTGGAATAAGATGCCGGTATTTTCAAAACAGTTTTCGGATGAAAATCTTGGGAAAATTCGTAAGGACTGGAAAAAGTTTTTTGATTATATCCGATACAATCTTGAATACAAATACCCTTATATCCCTGATATAGATCCGGACGCAGCACTTTATCAGGATGGTTTTTTTTCCATAAAGGAGAAAAAACAATGCGAACTGTTTCATAAAACAAGAAATGATCTTAAACATGGAATTATAGATCAAATACAAAGTCTTAGGATTAGAGCCCTGGTGCTTCGTATCCTTGATAGAAATTTTTTGGAAGAATCTTTTAATACAAAAAGCAAAGACTATCAACGCCATTTAAGCAGACTTCGATCCCTTTCAGAGGGAGATAAAATCAAGGGTTACAGGGGCGATACGAAATATGACCGATCCCAGGGGCTTGCCGAGCTGATAGAGCTTGAAAATACATCAACCAATTGTGATACGCATCAAAAAGAAATGATGAATTGGCTGAAAGAGTATATAAAAAAATTTTAATTTTTTCCGCTGAGCCTTTTTAACTCATCAACCTGGGCATTGTGGATGAATTTGTTTAATAACACTTCATTTTGATTGGAAAGGCTGATAATTTTCAATCCTATCAATATATAAGTTTCAGAATATCCTGGATTGATTCGTGTGACTTGAGTGCGAATAGGAATCTTACCCAAAGGTTTGCCCTTGTCAGTATCAACCAACAGCATTCCAAACACTATTTCTTCATTGAACTTAACGTCACAAAGAGGGTTTGACTTTTTACTATTTGTCTTGGGAATAACAATACTAATCCCGTTAAGGGAAACATCTCTGACAGAAAAATACTCCGGACTTCGATACTCGAGATCCCTATATAAGATTTTGCTTTTTATAATGTATTTTGTACTGAGCGGCAGACGGAATGCAGACCGGATATTGGTTTCTTGAACCGGCAGTTGATATTTCAAAATTACGGCACGAACATTTGTTTTATTGGCAAGCAAGTATTGATCGATCAAGGTAAAACCATTACATTTTACACCAAACCTGGCTTTTCTGTTTTTTTCATGGATAATGGCAGTCAAATGGAGTTCGCTGAAAGTGGTTTTTTGTGAAAAAGCCTTCAGGGGTTGGGCAATTGTAATAATCTCTTTTTTAAAATCAACATCATAAATAATCGACGATTTGGAATAGGGTGCCAGGGAATTTATGTTAAAAACCAGATCTACCCCGACGGACGGAAGAAATATTTTATCTATGGCAAAGGTCACTGTGGAAATTATTCAGGCAGTACCCGGTTTTCAGATACTGCCTGAATGAATCCTTAAGGATCTTATTTTACAGAGTCTTTAAGTGCTTTTCCAGGAACAAATTTAGGTACATTTCTTGCAGGGATGTTAATTTCTTTTCCTGTTTGAGGATTCCTTCCTTTTCTGGCTTTTCTTTTTGCGGTTTTGAATGTGCCAAAGCCAACCAGCGTGACGGAATCATTGCTCGACAAGGCTTCAGTTATTGCTTTGATAGTGCAGTCAACCGCTGCCTGAGCATCTTTTTTGCTGCTAAGTACTTCTGAAACCTTGTTGATTAAATCACCTTTGTTCATCTTGATCACTCCTTTTTTTAGGTTTTAGAAATTTCCAAATACTAAATTTGTTGTTAAAACACTTTCGTTACGTTTTATATTCACTCAAATCAGCTTTTCACGGTACGTTACGTCGTTGAGAAGGGCGTGTCAAGTCTTTATTCATATTTTTTTAAAAAATTATTGCAGGTTTTTAATAAAAAACATAAAATTGCTTAAAAAGGAGAAAAATATGGATGCAACCCTTGTGAATCCTTTCATTGAAGGTACTTTACATATTCTTGATACCACAGCATTTGTTAAAGTGAAACCCGAGACCCCTTTCTTAAAAAAAAGCCGGAATTCTTTAGGAGACATTTCCGGCTATCTTGAAATTTCCGGCGATCTTACAGGGTCGGCTGCCGTCAGTTTCTCTGAGAAAAGTATTCTGGGAATTGTCTCTGCAATGTTTGGAGAGGATATGACACAAATCAATGATGAGATTAAGGACGCGGTCGGTGAAATCAGTAATATGGTTGCAGGCCAAGTTACAACCAAAATTGCTGAGTTGAATAAGAAAGTGAAAGTCAAGTTCAAGGAGATCATAATGGGGCAGGATAAACTAATACCCCATATTGACGGGGCGAAATATGTACTTGCGCTTCCCTTCAGGACGACAAAAGGGAAAGTTGTGATTGAGGTAAGCTATCGCTGACTTGCATTTAACGGCTGATAGTCCCGAAATACCATTGGATCAGCCCATCTCCAAAGAAAATATATAAAATTGCCCCGATTGATAAAAAAGGGCCGAAAGGAATTCTGAACTTAGTATCTGATATCCTCATATAGAACATGGTTGAAATCCCTGCAACGGTTCCGAGAAGAGAGCCTGCAAAAACAGTAAAAAAAACACCTTTAATCCCTGTCGCCGCACCAATCATGGCAAGAAGCTTGATATCTCCGCCGCCCATTCCTTCCTGTTTTTTGACAAGATAATAAAACGCTGCAACCGCGTATAGAATTCCACCCCCGCTCAATATCCCCATAAAAGATTGCATGACTGTCATTTCAGGCAGGAAATAAAAGGAGGACGTAAAAGCAAATATGCCTGGGATGGATATACAGTCGGGTATGATCTGGTGATCAATATCGATAAAGGAAATGATGATCAGGACACAGATAAAAAAAAACCAGTAGATTAAAGCAAAAGTAAGGGCAAATTTGAAAAATAACAAAACGGCAAAGGCACCGGTTAAGGCTTCGACAAAAGGATATCGAATTGAAATCGAATGATTGCAGAATTTGCATCGGCCCCATAGACAGACATAGCTCAAGATCGGGATATTGAGATAAAATGGAATGCTGCCGTGACAATCAGGACAGGATGAACCAGGAGAGATGATGGACCGGTTTTCAGGAATCCGATAAATGCAGACATTTAAAAAACTGCCGATACAGGTTCCGAATATAAAAGCGAAAAATCCGTAAAAAATTCTATTTTCAGCCATGGTCATTCTTTTTAAAAAATTATCAGCATCCTTTATCAGCCTTTATTTTTTTTTTTGCAAGGATATTGTAAAATTTGAAATGTGTTTTATTGTACAATCACAATTCACAAGGGTTGTGGATGCTTATTAAACGGTTGACGACAGCGCTTGGTGAGATGAACTCACCAAGTGTTTATATAGGGGCAAAGGAGTTATAATGGCTGAGGCAGATATCGATGACTTGATCGAAATTATTGAGAAAGAAAGCAACATACAAACGATTCCGACAACTATTCCCATGATGCCTGTGAGGGATGTTGTGGTATTTACCGATATGCTGCTGCCATTGTTTGTCGGAAGGGAAAAATCCATTAAAGCAGTTGAAGAAAGCTTTGAATATGATCGTTATATTTTCCTTACGGCGCAGAAAGATTCTGAAATTGAAAAACCGACAATTGACGATGTGTATACTGTGGGTACGGTCGGGAGAGTCCAGAAAATGATTAAATTGCCGGATGGGAGAATTAAAGCCCTGGTTCAAGGTATTGCAAAGGCAAAAGCCTTGGAATATGTTAAAAAAAGACCGTTTTTTAAAGTACGGATTGAATTTTTAGAAGATACCGATCCCAAAATACTTACGATTGAAGATGAAGCGTTGATGAGAAACGTCAAGGAGGCCAGTGAAAAATTACTGGCATTGAAGGGTGAACTTTCCGGGGATATTGGTGATTTGTTATCTCATATCGAATCCCCGGGTAAACTTGCAGACCTGGTTGCCTCGAATTTAAATCCAAAAGTGGAAGATGCCCAGGAGTTGCTGGAAATTATAAATGCAATTGAACGCCTGAAAAAGGTGAATGATCTGTTGGCTAGAGAATTAGACCTTTCAACGGTTCAGGCCAGAATTCAAACCGATGTTAAAGATGAAATTTCTAAAAATCAAAGGGATTATTATTTAAGGGAGCAGGTTAAGGCGATTCATAAAGAGCTTGGAGAAAATGACGATAAATTTGCCGAGCTGCAAGAATTTCAAGTGAAAATTGAAAAATGTAAAATGCCTCCGGATTGTGAGAAAGAAGCCCAAAAGCAGCTAAAACGCCTCGAACAGATGCATTATGATTCTTCTGAGGCATCAGTGGTCCGGACATACCTTGATTGTATTGTCGAGCTGCCATGGAGCAAGACCACAAAAGATTTTCTGGATATTCCCAAAGCTCAGGAAGTTTTAGAGAAGAACCATTTCGGTTTGGATAAGGTCAAGGAAAGAATCCTTGAATATTTAAGTGTCAGAAAATTGAACCCACAGAAAAAAGGACAGATTATCTGTTTTGTAGGTCCGCCGGGGGCCGGCAAAACTTCCCTTGGAAAGGCAATTGCAAAGGCAATGAAGCGAAAGTTTCACCGGGTATCCCTGGGAGGCATACGAGATGAGGCCGAGATCAGGGGGCATAGGCGAACCTATATCGGTTCCATGCCCGGGAGAATATTGCAGGGACTTCGTGAATGCGGTACCAATAACCCTGTATTCATGCTGGATGAAATCGATAAATTAGGGAATGATTTCAGGGGAGATCCTTCTTCTGCTCTCCTGGAAGCACTTGATCCCGAACAGAATTTCGAATTTTCAGACCATTATCTGAATATGCCCTTTGATCTTTCCAATGTGCTTTTCATCCTGACGGCCAATATTTCCGATACGATTCCATCGGCTTTGCTCGACAGGATGGAGGTCATAGGCATTCCGGGTTATACACGGGAAGAAAAAAAGGTCATTGCCCAAAAATATATACTTCCAAGAAAACTTAAAGATAACGGGCTTATCCGGAGGTCAGTCAATTTCAGTTCAGGCGCTATTGAATCCATCATCGCCGACTATACACTCGAAGCAGGGTTAAGAGGTCTTGAGCGTAAACTCGATGCTGTTTGCAGGAAAATAGCAAGGAAAATAGCAGAAGGTAAAAAAGGTAAATTTTTCATTACACGTCAGAATCTTACAAAATATCTCGGCCCTCCTCAATATATAGCAGAACTGGACCAGGAAGAAAGCCAGGTGGGTCTTGCAACAGGGTTGGCATGGACAGAAGTCGGCGGTGAGCAGCTTTATATTGAAGTGTCGCTTTATCAGGGAAAAGGGGAGCTTCTGGTGACGGGCCAGATCGGTGAAGTTATGCAGGAATCTGCCAGGGCTGCACTTACCTATGCCAAATCAAATGCCGATAAATTTGATATCAGTAAGGAAGATCTTGACAATAATGATATACATATTCATGTCCCGGCCGGAGCAATCCCAAAAGACGGCCCTTCAGCCGGGATTGCCATGGCAACGGCACTGATTTCCGCTTTTACCGGCCGTAAAGTGAATAATAAGGTCGGTATGACGGGAGAGATCTCTTTGAGGGGAAGGGTATTGCCCATTGGCGGGCTCAAGGAAAAAGCCCTTGGCGCTTTGCAAGCCGGAATTGAGCACATTATTATCCCGGAGAAAAACAGAAAGGATTTATATGATTTGCCCAAGGTGATAAAGAATAAAATGAAATTTACCTGTGTACGGGATATAAAAGAAGTGCTTGAAATCGCTTTGGAAAAAAAAGATGGGCCGAAAGACGCCTGATAATTTGAAACTTCTTTCCCTGAGTACGGCAGAACAAGGGTGCAGTCTTGCAATGGTGCACGGGCCTTCGTTACTCTGTGAAGAATTCTGGACAACCAAACTGACCCATTCCAGCAGGCTCTTAAAAATGATCGAGTATATGCTTGAAAACCGGGCAGGAGCGAAGCTCAATGATATTGACGGATTTGTAGTAGCCGGGGGGCCGGGCAGTTTTACCGGACTCAGAATCGGCATCAGTGTTGTCAAGGGATTGTCCTATGCCATGAATAAGCCGGTTGCGAGCGTGTCGAGCCTTGACGGAATTGCATTTCGATTTGCCTGTTCATCGATCCCGGTGTGTGCCATGATGGATGCAAAAAGAAATGAAGTTTATTGTTCGGTTTATCATTTTAATAATGGCAACCTGATTTCAAGGACTCCTGAAATTGTTGTCAATCCAAAAGAAGCCGTCAACATGACAAAGGGAGAATCAGCATTGTTTGCAGGCTCAGGCTCAAAAGCATATAAAGAGCTAATTGAAAAGGAAGCAAATAAACCTATTTTCACCCAGGGTTTTTCCGATAATATAAGTGCGGCAGCGCTGGTCCAGTCTCTCTATCTGAAAGACAATTATTTTTCTGTATCCGAGGATGCTCTTGTACCTAGATATATCAGGAAATCGGATGCAGAGCTGATGATTAAAAACCTATGATATTGACATAAAATCCATTCCTTGATATTGTAAACGCCTCATAAGTGAACTGTGGGATAAAAGACTATGGATAGTTCAAAATGGCCGGCGAGGGTAATTTTACCTGTTGCTCAGCCTGGCCTTATATTTATTTTAATTGCCATCCTTATTACAGGGATGTTTTTTTATTTTAAATGGATAGTATTTGCCTGGGTCTCTTTTGCTTTGACTCTGTTTATATGCTGGTTTTTCAGAGACCCTGACCGTGATATACCAAAAGATGGGAAAGGCCTCATATCTCCAGCAGACGGGAAGGTGATAGTGGTTGAGAAACAATCAGGCTGCGAATACTTGACCGGGCCATGCATCAAGGTCAGCATTTTTATGAATGTGTTTAATGTTCATGTGAACCGGGTTCCCTATGACGGTGTGGTTCAAAAAATTCAATACAGCCCTGGAAAATTTATTAATGCATCTTTTGATAAAGCATCTATTCATAATGAGAGAAATGCTTTGATTGTAAAAACAGCTGATGGAAGAGATTATGCTGTTGTCCAGATTGCCGGCCTTATTGCCAGAAGGATTGTGAATTGTGTCAAGGAGAAGGAAAAAATCATTAAGGGTGACAGGTACGGCATGATCCGGTTCGGATCCCGTCTGGATTTATATCTCCCTCAGGATTTTGAAGCTGCCGTCCAAATCGGTGAGAGGACAAAGGCAGGAGCAACCATTATCGGGTACATGAAATAATCAGGGTAGAAAAAAATGCAGAAACATAATTTTAAAAAAAGTATTTATATTCTTCCCAATCTATTTACATCCATGAATCTATTTTGTGGCTATTATTCCATTACAGCAGCTGTTCAATTTAAATTCATTGAAGCTGCTGTTGCCATTCTCATAGGTTCCGTGTTTGATCTTCTTGATGGAAAAATTGCCAGGGCAACCCATACGACCAGCAAATTCGGTATAGAATATGATTCTCTTGCAGATCTCATTACCTTTGGCCTGGCACCGGCTCTTCTGATGTTTCTGTGGGCTCTTCAAAGCACCGGAAGATATGGCTGGTCAGCCACTTTGTTATTTGCCGCCTGTGGTGCATTAAGGCTTGCCAGGTTTAATACCGGCACTTCATCCGGACCTGATTTTGAAGGATTGCCGATTCCGGCTGCAGCAGCTATGAACGTTTCCCTTGTTCTTTTTTTCTACCGGCTTGGAATAGAGCCTGAACCTTATAAATCTGCAATCCTGGTATTGATGTTTATCCTTTCCTTTTGTATGGTGAGTTCCTTTCCGTATAAAAGTTTAAAAAAAATATCAATTTTTAAAAGCCTGAAATTCAACCGTTTTGTCGGTATGATTCTTGTTTTGATTTTGATTGCAACTGAACCCTATATTCTCCTGTTCATCGTATTTTTATTATATGTCCTGTCAGGCCCGGTATTGTCATTGTTTTATCATTATGCCCCAAAAGGTGGGGAAGAAAGATACATTGACGAAGAGCTTTAAAAAACAAATCAAAAAACGGAGTAGACTGAAACTTGGAACAAGTGCCCATTACAAAAGAAGGTTATGCTGCTTTAAAAAAAGAACTTGAAAGATTAAAAACAATCGATAGACCGGAAACCATCAGATCCATCGAAATTGCCAGGGCTCATGGGGACCTTTCTGAAAATGCCGAATACCATGCAGCAAAGGAAAGGCAATCTTTTCTGGAAGGCAGGATTGGTGAACTCAGTTATAAGATCGGGAATGCAAAAATAATCGATCCTCTGACGGTTCCAAAGGATATTGTCAGGTTTGCAAGCAGGGTTCGTGTCGAGAATATGGATTCGGAAGAAGAGGTGGAGTACATGATCGTCGGGCCTGATGAAGCAGATATCAAGCAGGGGAAAATTTCGGTTTCTTCTCCTCTAGGGAGCGCTCTTCTTGGCAAAAAGCCTGGTGATGAAGCTGTATTGCAGGCCCCGGGTGGTAGAAGAGTGTATGAGATATTGGAGATTATTTAAATAAGGTGGAGGAATAAGCTTTGGCAAGAGTCACAATAGAAGATTGTCTGAAAAATGTGGACAACAGATTTACACTTGTTCATCTGGCAGCCAAACGAGTCAGGCAGATAAGAGAGGGTGCCGATCTTTTGGTAAAATCATCCAAGAATGGCGATGTTGTTTCGGTTTTAAGAGAAATTGCCGCCAACCGGATTGTAATCAAAAAGCATAAAGACCTGGATGATGAGTAAAGGCAGAGCTGATAGCCCAAATTACAAGATGGAATTCAAAGGCCGATACCAGGGGTGAAGGACGGCTTTAGAAAAAAGATTGATCATGCAGTGGGAAAGGCTATTTCCGACTGGAACATGATAGTTGACAATGAAAAAATCCTGGTCGGGATATCCGGCGGAAAAGACAGCCAGGTGCTTTTAAATATTTTATTTTCCCTGAAGAAAAAAGCACCTGTTGATTTTAAGATTTTGCCTGTGCATATTGATGCCGGGTTTGATGGTTCATTTGCAGAAGAACTTGGCTGCTATATCAAAGAGACCTATGGCTGTTTGAAAATTGAATATAAGGAATATGGTGTCCTCGCTCATTCCCGCGAGAACACCGAAAATCCTTGTTTCCTCTGTTCTAGATTGAGAAGAAACAGACTTTTTGAAATGGCAAAAGAAGAAGGGTGCCAAAAAATTGCATTGGGCCATAATAAGGATGACATTATCGAGACATTGTTTATCAATATGTTTTATTCCGGGAAAATGGCTACAATGAAGCCTAAACAATCTTTTTTCCAAGGAACGCTTGATATCATCAGGCCGTTGTCATATGTTGAAAAAAAAGATATTGTGCGGTTTGCTCAATCCTCTGGTTTGCCTGAGTTTAGAAATAATTGCCCAAGCGCAGACAAAACAAAGCGGACAGAGATAAGACATATGCTGGAAGACTTATATAAACATAATAAAAATATAAAAGGCAATATATTCAGATCCTTGAGGAATATTGTTCCGGAGTATCTGTTAAACAATTAAACATGATAGATATCCAAAATCAGCCTGACTTCAGAAATATCCCCATTGATAAAGTGGGGATAAAGGGTTTGAAATACCCGGTAAAAGTATTGGATAAGACAACGGGTCTCCAGCCGACTGTTGCACAGATCAATATGTATGTTGATCTGCCGCATCAATGCAAGGGTACCCACATGAGCAGATTTGTAGAAATTTTAAATCTGGTCAGAACTACTGTTTCCCTGGAATCTTTGACCAATATTCTGGAAGATATGAAAATAATCCTTGGAGCAAAATCTTCCCATATTGAAATCTCGTTTCCCTATTTTATTGAAAAAAAATCCCCTGCAACAGGTTCAAAAGGGCTCATGGATTATAACTGTTCCATTATCGGGTCTTCCAATGGCAAGAAAAATACTGATATTGTTTTGACGGTTGCCGTTCCCGTGACCTCAGTATGTCCGTGTTCAAAGGAGATCAGCGAATATGGCGCACATAATCAGCGGGGTGAGGTACTGGTCAGCACCCGGTTTAAGAAATTCATATGGATTGAGGATATTGTTGAACTGGTTGAAGCTTCAGCATCCTGTGATATTTTTTCTGTGCTGA
This sequence comes from Desulfobacterales bacterium RIFOXYA12_FULL_46_15, assembly GCA_001799395.1. Lineage (GTDB taxonomy): Bacteria > Desulfobacterota > Desulfobacteria > Desulfobacterales > Desulfobacteraceae > Desulfobacula. The sequence continues at coordinate 40,094 of MGTJ01000049.1, forward strand.
AAAGGGAAGATGAAAAATTTGTTACCGAAACAGCCTATAATAATCCTAAATTTGTTGAAGATATTACAAGGGATGTAGCAAAAGAGCTGATGGCAGACAAAAATATAACCTGGTTTTCCGTAAGTGCGGAGAATTTTGAATCCATTCATAATCATAGTGCATACGCCTATATTGAAAAAGGGCCCATCTCTTAATCTTTATTTTTCCCTGCTTGAATCACCATGGTTTTAAGTCGGCTAAGAATAGACTCATATCCGGTGTTCTCCTCATTTACCAGGATGACATAGGAATAAAGCCTGTCATTCTTTCCCAACAAATACCCTGCCCGGGTTCTGACACCGGTTAATGTTCCTGTTTTAAAAAAATCATTTTCTTCTTGTTTCATCAATCTATGATAGGGTTTGAAACTGTTTACTATCTTAAGCATCTGGTCCGGGGAGATCTTATTTGATCTTGAAAGCCCCGAGCCTTCGTGAATGGTGAGGCTATCCGGATAAAAACGGCCACGTGAGAAATCAAGAACAGCCTGTATTCCTTTTTCAAGAGTAGCCGGTTCCCCGTACGCTTTTGCCCCTGCAGATAAGAAAAGCTGATTTGCAATAAAATTATTGGAGTATTGCAAAAGTTGCCGGATAATGGTTTTTAATCCATGGGGAGACAGAAAAACATGGGCGTTTTCATTTTTTAAGGGAAAAGCTCCAATCCGAATAGAACCAGTGACCGGTACATTTTCTTTTTCAAAAAAATATTTTAATAATAATCCAGGGTATAAATAGCTTTGCTGCTGTGAAAGAATGATCCTCCCCTGTTTTAAATTTGTCTTTTTAATGTCGTCATGGAAAAAATCAAGCAACGGTGTCTGGGGTTCACCACTGATAAATCCTTTTAATTGATTGTCCCATTGGAACATAATGGTATTGAAATTGGCGCATAAAGCTCCGACAGGGGCATCATAAGGGTTTAAAGAGTCGCCTTTGCCCGGGATATCAATCCGTTCTGAATAATAGGACTGATCAATAAGGATATGATGAACCTCTTTTATGTTTAATTTTCCAATGATATCGCTGCTCAGATTTTCAATAACTTCAGAAGTGAATACCGGGTCTCCGTATCCTTTGATATGAAGATTTTTAGATTTTTCATCATAATGATAATAAGTGGGAAAACGGTAATCTTCGCCCAGGCTGTGAATAGCGGCAAGGCTGGTCAGGATCTTTAGTGTAGAGGCCGGAATATATGGCTTTTCTCTGTTTTGAGCATAGAGGATATTACCCTTATCATCTGCCAATATGATCCCCGCATTCATGGTCTTTGCATAAACGAAGGGAATAATGGACAGGAGAATAAACCCGGTAAATATCCCTGAAAGGATTTGACCCGCTGTTTTTTTAATCATTATCGTTATAAAAGGCTTTATACGCCAGATATGTCATATATACATCGGCCTTGCTTGATATTTCAAAGGGTGAATGCATTGAAAGAAGAGCAGGGCCGCAGTCAAGGACATTCATTCCGAATTTGGCTAGAAATTTGGCTACTGTACCTCCTCCGCCCTGGTCAATTTTCCCAAGTTCGCCTGTCTGCCAGACAATATTATTTTTATTGAAAATCCGTCTGATATTACCGACAAACTCAGAACCGGCATCACTGGCTCCTGATTTGCCGCCGACACCTGTAAATTTGGTTATGCAGATGCCAAATCCGAGTTTTGCAGCATTCATGGCCTCATGCACCTCCTTGAAGTCAGGGTCCATGGCGGCATTTACATCGGCTGAAAGGCAGGATGAGTGAATCAGGGCCTTTCTGAGGGACCGGTTATCCGTATTCCCGCCACTTATAAAAAGAAGGTCGGACATAAAATCTTCAAGGAAATTGGATTTTGCTCCACTGCTGCCCTCGCTGCCGATTTCTTCCTTGTCAAAGAAAAGGGCAATGGCTGTTTTTTCAGGCGATTGTGAATCAAGAAACGCTTCAAGACCGGTATAGGCACAGACACGGTCATCCTGGCCATAGGCACCGATCATGGACCGGTCAAATCCGATATCTCTTGCCTTTTCCGAGGGGACGGCTTCTATCTCGGCACTGACAAAATCTTCTTCAGTAAGACCGTATTTTTCATATAAACAGTTTAATACCCCTAGTTTGAACCGCTCTTTCTCATCATCACCACCTAAAGGCGTGCTTCCTGCGACCAGGTTTAATTTTTCACCATCAAATACTTCTGAGATATTCTTGCTTGACTGAGTTTTTCCTGCCAGATGGGGCAGAAGATCTGTGATGGTAAAAACCGGGTCATCCTGATGTTCGCCTATGCTGATGTCAAGCCTTTCATTGTTGGATTTGATTATGGTTCCATGTAGTGCCAAAGGCAGCGCCAGCCAGTGATATTTCCGGATACCGCCATAATAATGGGTTTTCATCAAACCTATGGACAGGTCTTCATAAATCGGGTTCTGTTTTAAATCCAGCCTGGGAGAATCAATATGGGATGCGATAATGTTTGCCCCGAGGTGAGGCAATTTTTTCCCAATAGCGGCCAGGGCCACACAACGGCCCTGGAAAATTTTATAAACTTTTTTGATATTGTTTGTGCCCCCTTCCAAAAGCGTATCAATGTCTACAAATCCTTTTTGTTTTGCAGCCTGAACAATTTGCAGAACAGCTTCCCTTTCGGTCTTGGATTGATTTAAAAAATCCTTGTATTTTTCACAGAATTGAAAAACCTGTTCTTTGTCTTTCTTATCCAGATGATCGAAAACAAGAGTTCTCTTTTTCAGCAAGATTTCTTTAATCTTTTTTATCCCGGCTTTCTTCATTTAGTCCTATCCTTTCCCCTTATTTAAAAAATTGGAAAAAATCATTCACTAGCTCTTTTATTTTATATTTCAGATCAAGGGCTTCCCACCTGTCCGGAAAAGCAATGGGACTGAATTCAACCCCGACCTCATACATATACCCGTTTTGGTCTTCAGCATAAATATTTTTTATAATCGTTAATGGAGTGATGATCACGCCTTCATGGCTGACAACGGTATCATAATCCTTTGTTTTTATGGATTTCAATCCGTTATTGACCAATATATTCTTTAATGCATTTTCTTTAATCCGTTTTTGAAGAGATTCATCTGATTCTCCCGGGGCGGCAGATATTACTCCTGAGATTGAAATCCGAGAAAATTTTTCCGTGCGAAAGTCATGACCGGCGGGAACCATGATTAAATTTTCATCCCGGATTTTATTTTTAGAGGATTTAATATCAAACCGGACATAAAAATAATTTATTCCCTCATCAGTGAATGCAGGCCCTGAAAAGAATGCAAGAGCGAAGGCAGAGAACAGGGCAAAAACGAAAACAGCAAAGTGCGATGATTTATCTGGCATATTTTTTGTATATATTTTTATGTCTTGATTTTAAGATTAAACCATAATTTTAATGCCGGGCATTTTTTTGATGAAAATTACAGGGGATAATAGCAAAGATTAAAAAAAAGAGGAAACAAAAATGAAAAGAAATCTGATGATGTGGGTGCTGTTCGCAGTTGTTTTCTTTCTGACAGGGTGTGCCGGGGGGTATCTGTCCGGCTCAAACTCTGCCGGTCCGTCCGGAAGTGTTCTCGGGCTAGCCGAGAAAGATGGAGGGGCAAATCAGACAGTGACGTTTGAAGTTACAGGAAAGGGTCTTGAACCGGAAACATCGATAACAAAAGGTGAAGCCATCATAATGGCTGAAAGAGCTGCAATAATGGATGGCTACCGGCAGTTTGCAGAAAAAATCCATGGTGTGTATGTCGATGCCTATATGAAATCCGGTTACGGAACAATCAATCATGACATGATTAAAACCAATACCCAATCATGGCTCAGAGGAGTTGAATTAGTTGAAATCAGACATGGAAATCACGGTATAACCGAAGCAATTATGCATTTGAGAATCAATTTTACCAAGCAGGGAATGGTTTGGTGGCCAAGCGGTTTAGGATCGAATATAGCACCCATGTGACCCTCTAATCCATATTTTATATGAAAGAATTGAGAAATCATGTATTTTTGTCTTAACAGGTCGGCAATCGTTTTTTATGCATCTTTGTTTATGGCGCTTACCTTTTTCATCTTAATGAAAAGCGGTGCTGCCTCTGCAGCAGACAGGGGGTATCAGGATGTATATTCCATGGAACCAAAATCTGATTCCAATAAGGCAAAAATTGAATTTATTCAATCGGAAATTGACAAGATCAGTCAAGATTTTGACTGGTTGTCTTCCCGTGTCAAGAAAATGGAGCTGTTTAAGCAGTTTATCCCGGACAGAATGTATCAAAGCCTTGCGTTTAAACAGAATAAAATTAAAATTCTGAAAAAACTCAAAGCACAACTGGAGGCGGTATCAAAAAAAGATAAAAAAACAAAACCGGTCAAGAAAACCTCACCTCTTTCGAAAAAAGCAGTTGGGACTCCTTCAGGAGAGAAGAGGATCGCGGAACAAATAAAAAAATACGGGCTGGTTGACTGGCTGGAGTTGATAAAAGACAAGGATGGTGCAAGGATCGAGAATCGATTGCCGATATTGTTTGGTTCCGGAAGCGCTGAAATTGCAGAAGAATATAAAATATTTCTGAAGAATGTGGCCATGGTTCTAAAAGAAAGCAAAGTATCGATTCAGGTTGATGGATACGCAGATACAGATCCCATTCATACTGCAAAATATCCATCAAATTCTGAATTAAGTACTGCAAGAGCTTTAAGTGTTTCCCGGGAGCTGATTAAAAACGGCATAGGCCCTGATGTTTTTAAAACAGGAGCAGCCCGGCGACGCGGATCTGTTGAACACAAGGCATCTAAGTGGAAAGCCCTTGATAGACATGCGAATCTGACTGTTTTTTTAGAGTAAAACTTTTGACGGATTATTTCATGCAACGCCTATTCGTAGAACAGGCTGAGGCTTTCATCAAGATCACCTGAAAACCTATCCAAAGGTATTTGAAATTTTAAAAATACATGGCCAAATACCCGTTTTTCCTATTCCATTTTTTTTAATTTAAGTTAGTATGGTTTCATGACGATCTCTTTAATTTAATGGCTGTCTGGATTTTGAAAAAAAATTTACGACATGATTTAGATGAGGGCTATGAAATGAAACTTTTTTTATTTTTCTGGGTCGGGGTGATTTCAGTTTTTTCACTGGCTGGTTGTGCCGGGAACCATTATCCTTCCGGGAACGTCCTTGGCAACTCAATCTCAACATCAGAGATGTACAGGGTTGTTATATTTAATGTTGTCGGTAAGGGAGTCGAACCGGAATTGTCCTTATCCAAAGGACAGGCTGTGTTGATGGCTGAAAGGGCAGCCGTTGCAGACGGATACAGGCAGTTTGTGGAAAAGATCAGAGGTGTTTACGTTGATGCCTATATGAAAGCCGGTTATGGTGCGGTTAACTGGGATGCCCTTAATACAAGCACTCAGTCATGGCTGCGGGGTGTTGAAATCATCGAGGTAAGGCAGGGACCTTTTGGCATTGTTGAAGCACATATGCAGCTTAAGGTGAATTTTGTTAACAACAATATGATCTGGTGGCCCTTTGGAACGGACAATATCCCCAAATCCTGATAGCAGTATGATATCATTCATAATTTAAGCATCTTTGGTATGAAATGAAAAAAAGGGGGGGGGCTATGCACATTAAAAATAATTCATACATTAATCCATTGTTTTTTCTGATCGTATTTCTCTTCGGGTCATTCATTTATCCTGAGCCTGCCAGGGCTGTTCCTGATAAAAGCGACGGATCCGGCACCTATAGCCAGAAAATAATAGATGATTATCAGCACAGAGTGATTTCAACCGAAGGGGAGATTCGCGAGTTAAAAGAGAATCTGGCATGGCTGGACCTGAAGATCAAGGGGATAATCTATTCAAACCGTCCGGTTCCGCAATCAATTTATAATTCGGTACAACATAAGACAGAGAGACTAAATGCCCTGGAAAAAGAGAGGGCATATTGTATCAACCGGTTATCCGGGTTCCTGAAACCGGAGGAACCCGCCATTACACAGAGTCAAATATCCGGGCAGGATACGGATGATCATGATTTTGTAAAAAAACTTCAATCCAGGATTGAAAATGCACATCTTTCAGACTGGATAGCCATCGAGCATGATAAAGACGGTCGCTCATACAGGTTAAAAACAATCCTTCCTATTTTATTTTCTTCAGGAAGTGCATTGCTTTTCAAAGAGTATGATGATTTTTTAAGAAATTTTGCCCTGGTGATAAAAGACCTTGATGCTCAAATAGTAGTGGATGGGTACGCGGATATTAATCCGATTCATACCAAGCAATACCCCTCCAATTTCGAACTCGGCGCCACACGGGCAGCCAATGTGGTTCATTCCCTGGTCAGACACGGAGTTAAGCCATCCATATTTAAAATTGCTTCCACAGGAAAATACCGATTCTTTCCCCTTAAGATGTCTGCAAATAAAACCCTGGAGAGATATGTCAATATAACTGTGTTTATCTCCGGATAACCCGGGGAATTATCTATTATTTCAAAAAAAATGAAACATCCTTTCCACCCGCTTCAGAGCTAAACAGGATAATATATTTTTGTTATTTGAATTTGTTTGATTGTTTTGCTATACGAAGGTGATGCGTCGTTGTGTATAAAACTGTGAGATTTTTTAAGGTGGAAACGGTTTGAACCTGTCAGACCCGAAATATCAGAATTATAAGATTATCTTTTTTGTCATCTTTCTCATTTCAGGATACCTGCTCTTTAATTCCGAGCTTTCATTTTCCGGTGAAGTCCCACAGATTGCAATTGTTGTATCAAAACGGATCAAACCCTATGTGAGCATTATAGAAGGGATGACCGAGGAGCTGGAAAAAAAAGAAAAGAAATTTGAAATCTTTTTCCTTTCCGAATCAGACTCTCCTGATAGTCAACACATGACAACCCGGTTTGAAAACAGCCGGTTTGATTTATATGCCGCTGTTGGACCTGAAGCTGCAAAACTGGTATGGTCTTTGAAAACAGAGCATCCCAAAGTCTTCACAGCAGTCCTTGATCCTGAAGTCCTGCTGGAAAGCGGAAGTTCTCAATGCGGTGTTTCACTTAGAATTCCGGTTGAAAGGCAGGTCCGGGAAATTTCAAATGCATTTGTCAATGTCAAGAGAATCGGATTGCTGTTTGACGCCCGGATCAATGACTGGTTTTATAAGGCAGCCGATGCTGCTTCCGGGCAATACGGCATCACCATTATCCCCCTCATGGTTGAGACGAGGGCCCAGATTACCGAAGTACTGGCCCAGAACTGGCAGAATCTGGATTGTGTCTGGATGATCCCGGACCAGACCGTTATTTCCGAAAAAATCATTGAACATATTATCAAGCTTGCCCTTTATAATTCAAAGGGCGTGATAGGGTATAATTCATTTTTTATCCGGACCGGTGCATTTTTTTCTTTTGATTTTGATTATAAAACCCTGGGGGCACAGGCTGCCCGGAAAATCGACGGGTATTTGGGAACCGGTTTGTGTAATCAGGAGCCGCCGGAATTTCAAACCATTTTAAACCGTAAAATGATAGAGAAAATCGGTTTTAAAACAAAGGAGTGAATTATTTTTAATAATATCGGCATACATGCAAGGGTCCTGTCCACTGCCGTCATTCTGATCAGTGCATCAACACTGACCTTGGGATACTGGGGGGTGAATATCATCAACCAGTTTGTCATGTCCCGGTTTAGCCAGCGGATTGATTTCATGACCCATTACCTGGCCCTTAATTCAGAACTGGGCATTTTGATTGATGAACAAAAACTTTTAAGGGGTCTTGCAAGGAATATGCTAGGGGAAGAGGACATTGCCGGGGTAATCATTGAAGATGGCCATGGCCGGGAACTCATAAGGGAAACACGGGATATCCCTGGCCCCTTTGAAACTGTCCAAAAATGGGTCTATTTATCAGAAGCAAAAGATGGGATGGTATCCATGAATCTGATCACGGATAATAGGGATGGCGATAGAATCGGCCGGGTCGAGGTCATCTATTCCACAAGCGGAATTGAGAATCTTGCAAAACAAATGAAACAGAGGTTTTTAATCATTGCCCTGGTGTTGATTCTGATTTCCTGTTTCATATTTTATATCATATCCAGATCCCTTGTAACCCCTGTGATCTCACTTGCAAAAATTGCAAAAAAAGTATCGCTTGGCAATCATGCCATCCGCGCCCCGGAAGGCAATACGCCGGAAACTATAAAACTTGCCGGAGCCTTTAACGAAATGCTGGACTCCATTGCTTTAGGGAGGAAAACCATTGTCCAGGCCTATGAAAAAATGGCAAAGCAGGAGACCCTGGTGGAAGTTGGAAAATTCTCCATGATGATCGCCCATGAGGTAAAAAACCCGCTGGGCATCATAAAAAGCTCCCTTGAAATCCTGAAAAGGGAATTGGATATTCCTGCAGGGAATGTTGCCTTGACGTTTGCGGAAGAAGAAATTATAAGGCTGAATGATCTGATTGAAAGTTTTTTAATGTTTGCAAGGCCGGCCAGGCCGAATTTTTCCAGGACCGATCTCAACCGGATCATGTATCAGGTGGTCACGGGTTTTGAAATACAATACCAGTCCGGTCTGCTTGAGATCAGATCTTCTATTCCTGAAGCCCCCTTTTATGCCGATGCCGATTTCGACCTGTTTTCCCGGGGAATGACCAATATCATCATGAATGCCTGTGAGGCAAACCAGGGAAAAGGGGTAATCGAGATTGCAATTGAGTGCAGGAAGAAAAAATGGCAACTTTATGTTAAAGATCAGGGTAAGGGAATTCCGGCAGAACAGTTGAAAAAGATTTTTGAACCGTTTTTTACCACCAAGGCCAAGGGGACCGGTCTTGGACTTGCATTTGCAGACCAGGTAGTCAAGGCCCATGGTGGAAAAATTGTGGCTCAGAACAGACCCGAAGGCGGTGCCCTGTTCTGCGTGACAATGTTTTCAAATATAAAAGATGATGAAATTCAAGGAAGTTTGGAATAAATGGCCCATATACTCATTGTAGATGATGAACCAAAAATGAGAATCCTTCTTTCAATGATGCTGGAAAGAAAAGGGTATCAGATTGATCAGGCAACCGATGGAAAGGATGCCTTGAAAAAGCTTTCCCTTTTGGGATATGATCTTGTGATTTCCGATATCAAGATGCCGGAAATGGATGGAAGGGAATTGATAACCAGGATGAGACAACAGGATATCGTTACTCCTGTCGTGTTCATCACTGCCTTTGCAACCATTGATTCCGCCGTTGAGATGATGCGGCAGGGTGCTGTCGATTATGTTACCAAACCCTTTGATGAATCAAAAATCAGGATCAGTGTGGAAAGAGCCTTGAATTTTTCCCGTCTGGTGTCTGAGAATCGTGAAATGAAACTGGAACTTGAGGAATCACAGGGGCACCGGCAATTGATTTATCAATCAGACTGTATGAAGGAGGTTGTAAACCTGGTAAAAAATGTGGCTAGTGTCGATTCGGCAGTCCTGATACTCGGAGAATCCGGTACAGGCAAGGAGCTTATCGCAAGACAGATCCATTCTAAGAGTACCCGTAGCGGTAAACGGTTTGTGCCGGTCAATTGTGCTGCCATTTCATCCAACCTGGTTGAGTCTGAATTATTCGGATATGAAAAAGGTGCTTTTACAGGTGCCGAATCCCGGAGGCGCGGCAAATTTGAGTATGCCACCGGCGGTACACTGTTTCTGGATGAAATCGGGGATATGCCCCTGGATTCCCAGGGAAAACTCCTCCGGGCCCTTCAGGAAAAAAAGTTTCAGCGGGTTGGCGGCAATGAGGAGATTCCTGTGGATGTCAGGGTGATCTGTGCCACCAACAGAAATCTTGAAACCATGGTTCATGAAAATAAATTCAGACAAGACCTTTTTTACCGGATCAATGTGTTTCCGATCCTGATACCGCCCCTTAGGGAGAGAAATGAGGATATCGTTCCTTTGGCAGATTATTTGATCAAGACATTCCCGTTTGGAAAAGAGCATATGATCAGCGATAATGCCTGCAAAAAACTTAAAGAATATCCGTGGCCGGGAAATGTACGGGAACTCGCCAATGTGATTGAACGATGCCTGATTTTAACACGGGATACAAAAAAAATTACATCAGACACGATTTCTTTTTTAAAGACCGCAGCACCTGCAGCGGATGGACCGGAGGTTGTCAAGCTGCCGCCCGGAGGGGTTGCGCTCCACCAGGTCCAGTTCAGCCTGGTCAAACAGGCCCTGCAGGCAGCCGGCAATAACCAGACAACAGCGGCAAAACTTCTGGGCCTAAGCCGGTCCAAGCTCAGGGTAATCATTAAAAACATTGATGGTGATCAATAAATGGCATTCAGAACCTGCATCAAAATTGTGATAATGATCCTTATGACGTTGACGTCAGTCTGTCAGGTGAATGCCTCGGATACCATGCTGATGTTTGTCGGAGAGGATCTTGATGTGCTTTCCATTGCTTCTCGAAAGGAAGAAGCTGCCTGGAGTGCACCGGCCATTGCCAAAGTGATTACCGGCAAAGATATCCAGGATTCAGGGGCCCAGACCATTTCAGAAGCCATTGACGGGGTTGCAGGTTTCCATGTCGAAAAAACCAATCAAGGCTCAATTCCCTATTTAAGGGGAATATCAAATTCGGCCCTTGTCTTGTTCGATACGGTCCCGATCATTTCAGGAACAGAAAAATCCTATCATTTCATGGATTATGAAACATCACTTGTCCCCATAAAACGAATCGAAATTATAAGGGGGGCCGGGTCTGTTTTATGGGGACCGGATGCCTTTGCCGGTGTTGTAAATGCTGTCCCCTTTACCGGAAAGGATTTTTCAGGAATGGATACCGGCGTGGCCTTGTCTTCGTCAGATGAGGGCAAACAGGCATACCTTCGGTATGGAAAAGATAATGGGGACTGGGCCTCCTTTTTTTCTCTTTCCGCCCGTCAGGCCAGGGAAGATGATACGGACATCAATGTGCTCCGGTTCTGGAATGACGGTCTTACTCCATCTCCGGAAGATGAACGGTTTGGGAACAGTACGCCGGATGATTCCCACTACCTGGAGCTGTACGGCAATGTTTCAGTTTCGGACTGGCTTGTTTTTTCGGCAAAATTGTCTGACAGCCGCAAGGCTTTTTCCGTAACCGACTGGGATGGCGAACATACCTGGGAAGAAGAGAAAGCCTACAATACAAAACTGTTCAAGCTGGAGGCAAAAAAAGAGATCGGCATTGACTCAGGCATCCGGTTTACCGGCTACTACTCGGATGTAGAACTTGAAAAATCAGTTATTGACCGCCAGTTTGACCAGGAGGAATATTCCATGTTTGGTGAGCTGATTTATGAACGGTCTCTTTTCTCTTCCGATGGATTATTGACGGTGGGAACATCCTATAAAGAAGACCATTATGATGATATCCTGGTATGGAATAGTTTTTTTCCAGGATACCTCACATCTGAAAATCTTTATTTTCTTCCGCCCTTTTCCAGGAAAGATTATGACAATACATTGGTTTCCGTTTTCAGCCAATACCGGCACAAAATTGATAATATTGAATTCTGGGCCGGTTTAAGGAGTGATGACCATAAACAATTCCAGGATGAAATCAGTTTCAGTTCCGGGGCTGCATGGTCAATTTCTCCTGAATTCATCCTCAAGGGCAGTTACGGTTCCGGGTATCGGACACCCTTTGCCAAACAGCTTTACGAAAACACGGAAAGCCGGCTGGAGCAGATTAAAAATGTCAATATCCAACTTCAATACAAACCCAATAACCGGAGCCTGCTTTCACTGACAGCCTTTAGAAACGATATCGATGACCATGTGATCAGCGACCGGTATGAGGGAGCCGGGGTTTCGCTGCCCAACCGGCAGACCATTGACGGGATTGAACTGGAATGGGAATTTGAAGCCACAGACAATTTGTCTTTTTCCGGGAATGCCACCTTTTTGAGCAATGACGGGCCGGATGAGGTTTTCCTGTTTAATGACTATACCTATTTTGATGATGACGGGAACGAGCAGAAGCATTACGAGAGGCTGACCCACCGTTATGATACCGGATCTGACACTATTCTTAATTTAACCGGGGTCTGGAAAATAACGGAGAATATCAAGCTGATCCAAGAGATCAAATACTTTTCCGATCGTGAGCTATACTATTCCGTTGACAATGAAACCCGGAAATACCCGGATGCATGGCTGTGCAATCTGCGCCTCCGCATCAACACCGGTAAATCCAGTGATATCGACCTGTTTGCCAACAACATCTTTGGCACCCGGTTTGAGACGTTTGATGCAGCCTCGGATCATAACAGCGAGTCTCTCAGTGCCGGAATAGTCTTTAAATATAAATGGTAAGCCGTTATGGAAATTCAAGGGATGCTGAAAACGACTCTTCATATTCTGCAAGATGGAATTTGAATCCGGCCATTTTAATCCGGATTTTTCCCCTGATACTGTAATCCCTGTGAACAATTGCATTAACAACGAGTTCCCTGAAAATACCTTCCGGAAAAGTGAGTTCTTCTCTTTTCAATCCTTTAATCAAGGAAGAGGTTTTCCAATTCAGCCGGATTTTATGGATGACGGCATCGACAGATTCAGGGCTGGTTTCATAACAATCAAGCCGGTCAATGATTGATCCCAAATCATCATCTTCGTAAGCTACAAATTGTATTCCGGCATGAGGCAGATGAGTTTCCAGGGCAGATCCCAATTTTTGTTTCAGGCCAAAGAACAGAAGGCCTGAAAGACTGGCGCACAGTCCGGCATGAAACCTGGTTGCGATACTGGCATTGACAAGCAGTGAATCAAATTCTTCCTGGTCCATGGATCTGGTTTCCAGGTCATATACATCCCTGAAATAAGCTGAAATCTTGTCCAGGTCCAGATCTTTTTTTTCAGAACCTGCTACCGGATTGGCGTCAATATGATAGACCCTGGCATTCTGAAACATTCTTAAAAGCTCTTCCCTTGAAGAATTCCTTTTGGTACTGCCAACCCGGATCATATATTTTCCGGAGGCTGTCTGGTATGGCTTTTCAATCCCTTCAGGCACTCGTATTCGTGCTATGAGTTTATCATTGAAACGGATTGTTTCAAACAAGGGAATCAATGGCGGCAGAATACTATTCCGGCAGATATTCATTGCGGTCTGTTCCAGATTTTTGATCCTTGCACTGTCAATACCCGTGACTCTCCCGTCATCTGAAACACCAATATAAATATCACCGCCCATGACATTGGCAAAAGCGGAAATTTCTTCTGCAAGGGTCTGGGGAGAAACAGAGGGTTCTTTAAATTCCGTTAAGGAGTTTTCACCATTTAAAAATATTTCTGTAAGTTCACTGTTCATAAGGCCCTTAAGATGACTAAAAAATGTCCATAACAAGTTTCAAGCCTTCGCAAACCTCATCAATTCTGTCTTTTGTAAGACTGCCGATTTTTTCTTTGAGGCTGGATTTTTCCACGGTTTTTAACTGCGTCATATTAACCACAGATTTTTTGGGAATATTTGCTTCACCTTTTTTCAGGATAACATTACCTGGCAGTTCACCAAATTTCAAAGTTGAGGTAATTGTCACAACAATAACCGTGTTTAGTTTGCTGTCATTGAGAAGATCATTTTGAACAACAAGTCCGGGACGTCTGCCCACAGATTCGGAACCTTTTGCAGGTGAAAAATCCACCCAATAAACAGATCCTTTTCGAATTACCATTCCTGCCCCTCTTCTGTTCCCAGGCCTTCAAACCACATGGCAAAATTAAGTTGCTCTTCTCTTATTGCTTCGTCTGAAAAAGTCTGGTCGTAAGCGTCCTTGATATGACGATTTCGTTCAAATGTGAGTTTTTCTCTGAGTATTATAGAGATAAGTTTGCTTCTGGATATCCCTTCTTTCTTACTCATATCATCAATCATTGTAATTAATTCTTTGGGAATAGTAATAGCAACCTTTTGAGTATGCATTAAAAATATACCTTTTTTATATGATAGTTTATAAATACCTTTTCATTGCTGTGTATGTCTGTCAAGTGTTTCCAACTAAAATTTTCAAGAATAAAAGGTTATACTTTCTGGTAATTAAGAAATTTTTTAAGGCTCACAGATGATCATCTTTCTTGGCATCCTGACATTTAAGACCCATAATAACAAGCATTAATGAGTTTAAACCATAATATCAAAGGCATTAATAATGAAACACAAATTGCCCATTGCAGTGAGCAGCGGGTTAAAAAAACTGGCTGCCGATATCAGAAAGGCGCGTCTTCGGCGCCGGTTGAAGATAAGCGTAATTGCGGACCGGGCAGGAATTAGCCGGGAAACAGTTGCAAAAATACAAAAAGGGGATACAGGAGCCGGTATCGGCAATTATGCCGCAGTCATTTTTGCCATTGGATTGGGAGTGGACTGGATGAATCTGGCTGATATCGAAAAAGACAACATCGGCCGCATCCTTGATGAAGAAAGAATTCCCCTTAGAGCCAGGGATAATAAAGGATAAGGAAAGGTATGCCGGAAAATATTTTTGTGCATATAGATTTGAAGGGGAAAATCTTTTTTGTCGGACAATTGTGGCTGCATGAGCGCAATGGACGGCAAAGCGCCCTGCGGTTTTCAACAACTTTGGAAGGTCCTTTTCTGACCACAACACCTGATCGTCATATTCCTCCTTTAATTCACCTGGGAAAATTATTGAATGCTTCTAATCAAATCATTGCTCATACAGAATTTGGATCAGGACCTTCAAGATATGGTTGAGCCTGGCTCGTCTCTGGGTGGAGCAAGGCCCAAGGCTGCTGTTCTGGATGCCGATGCGAGGAAAATCGCAAAACAGGTGGCCATTATTAACAAAACATGATTTGTTGGAATACAATCGGTCAGATCCGGCAATGCATGGCTATATAATGTTTCAGCCTTTGAAACAAGCCTG
>MGTJ01000050.1 GCA_001799395.1 Desulfobacterales bacterium RIFOXYA12_FULL_46_15
ACTTTTCAGAACATACCGTAAATCGATGTGGGCATGGTTCAGCTTTATTTTAAAATAGCCTTCAATAAAAGGCACATCAAAGGTTTTCCCGTTGTAAGTGACGATGACCTTATATTTTTCAATATCATTGATAAAATCTTCCAGGTTTCTCCCCTGGATATAATATTTGATGGTGGCTCCGTCATACAGGGCAATGGTGGTGATATCAAATCCCCAATAATCCAGACCGGTAGTCTCAATATCCAGATAGGCGGTAAAAGATCTGAATTCAGGGAAGATACACCAGTGACGGTCCGCCGGTAGCAGATCCATAAAAAAATTCGGATTGCCGGCAGCCAGATGATGATTGGACGCCTTGATAAAGTCTTTTATGATTTCTATTCTTTTGGGAGACAGTCTTACGTGTGGTGCTTTGAAAAACCCGGCCCAGTCCCATACACCGGATTCCCACAATTGCCTTTCCGTTTTTGCCCCGATTCCGGGGATGTGTTGAAATGAATATGTCAGCATGGATGGCCTTTCAGATTGATGGTTTCCATGGTATGTACCTGGTTTTATCCTTTATTACAAGGGCTGAAGTATCAATCTCAAATTTAGAAGCACCAACCCTATTATTTAGCCCTGACAGGACCGTTTTTTTCTCGCAGGGTTTCCTGATGGTGCAGTTCTGAAGGTGAAAAACCGGCTTTTTGGAATGAATTCTATTCTTTCCGGCTTTGTTTTATTGGAAAATTGGAAAAAAGGAATCGGGCTGTTTCATTCGGCCTGTCAAAAACACTTGCCGACCGGCTCAATGCAGCGTATTTTAAAATCAAAGATCTGAAGGCCAACCATCTGGTTGATATTTAACGAGGAGGTACGTTGTGAAGGAAAAAACCGTCTATCCCTTTCTGGCCCTGCCCCACAGGGCGAGGCGCCAGCCCCTCCGGGATATTGTCACCGATATTTCAGGCCTGCAGGACCGAAAAAAACAGCAGGAGTGACAGGATGATCCGGATACAGAATCTGAATAAAACCTATAAAAATGTCCAGGCTTTAAAGAACGTGAACCTTGAGGTGAGTAAGGGTGAACTCTTTGCCTTTCTCGGACCCAACGGCGCGGGCAAAACCACCACCATACGAATATTGACGGGATTGGCCAAACTCGGTTCGGGAGCTGCCCTCCTCAATGGATTCGATGTGGGCAACCGCTCTGTCGAAAGCCGGAGGCAGTGCGGGCTTGTGCCTCAGTCCATCAACCTGGATCGGGAATTGTCCGTATTTGAAAACCTGACCATCCACGGCAAACTGTTCCGGATGGACAAACCGGAAAGAAATGCAAGGATTGACGAACTCCTGGACTATGTTGAGATGGGTGACCGGAAAGAGACCCTGGTCAAGAACCTGTCCGGCGGTCTGAAACGGAGGCTCATGATTGCTAGAGCCCTTCTGCATTCTCCCTCCATCCTTTTTCTGGATGAACCCACCGTGGGCCTGGATGCCGCCATCCGGAGAAAAATCTGGGCTTTGATCAAAAAAATCCAGCAGCACGGCACCACCATTTTTTTAACCACCCATTATATCGAGGAAGCTGAATTTCTGGCCGACCGGGTGGCCTTCCTGGACAAAGGGTCCATTGTGGTGGTGGATACGCCGGAAGCCCTGATGAACCGGATGGGCACCTGGGCCCTGGATCACTTGAAGGAAGATGATATGGAAACCCTTTATTTTAATGACCGGAAAGAGGCCAATGAACATATTGCCGCCCACAAAGACAGTTTTACCCTGCGGCGGGTCAATCTGGAAGATGCCTTCCTTTCCCTGACAGGAAAAAAAGTATCATGATACAGAGTGCATTTGCTGTTTATTACAGGGAAATACTGATCTTAAGGCGCAGGCTGACACGGCTCATCCCTTCCTGGTGCGTCTCCCCTTTGCTCTATCTCATTGCCTTTGGTTTTGCCATGGGAAAACTTGTCACCCTGGACGGCCACACATATATGGAATTTCTCCTGCCTGGCCTCATTGCCATGAGCAGCATGACCCAGGCTTTTGCCATTTCCAGCGAAATCAATATTGCTCGGTTTTACTGGAATATTTTTGAAGAAATCCAGGCCGCCCCGGTTTCGGATTTCTCCTATGTGGCTGGTGAAGTCCTGGCCGGCATGACAAGGGCCTTTCTGGCCATCCTGGTAGTGCTGATCCTAGGGTTTTTATTCGGGGTAACGCTGTCCCTGAACCCCTGGTTCTGGCTGGCCATCCTTTTGAACAGCTTTTTATTTGCCTCCCTGGCCGTGGGCATTGCCATGCTGGTGAAATCCCATGCCGACCAGAGCCTGATGACAAGCTTTGTGATCACACCTATGGCTTTTTTAGGCGGCACTTTCTTTCCTTTGGAGAATTTCCCGGCCTGGGCCCAAAACATCATCTATTTTCTGCCCCTGACCCATGCAGCCACGGCCATTAGAAGTGCATCCTTCGGCACCAGGCCGTCAGGGATTTCCCTCACGATCCTGGGTGTCACCGGAATTGTATTTTTCTCAATTTCAGTATTATGCGTTAAAAAGGCAAAAGATTAAAAAAATCAGCCGTCAATTTTCTTTTTCAGTTCTTCTATCAGCTTCTGGTAATTGTCTCTCTGAAGAATTACATCAAATTGGGAACGGTAATTTGCCACAAGGCTGACGCCTTCAATGACAAGATCATAGACCCGCCACGTACCGTCTTTTTCCTGGTACAGCCGGTAATCAATGGGGATTTCAACTTTTTCCGTCATGATCCGGGTATTGATCTGGGCTTTTTTGTCTGTAATATTTTCCTTTAAATATTCTATTTTTTCATTGGAATATCCCTCGATCTTAGAGATATAGGTTTCTTCCAGGAGTTTTCCAAACAATTCAATAAATTCTTTTTTTTCAGTGTCGCTCCTGTCTTTCCAGTATTTACCAAGACACAACTGGGACATTTTTTCAAAACTGAATCTTTCGTCAATGACTTTTCGAAGGGATTCCCTTCTCTGGCGTATTGACGCATCCCCTTTAAACTCCGGGTTCCCTAAAATCTCAATCACTTTAGTGATGGTCCCCTGCAATTGATCCTGGACAGGAGAAGCAAGGCAATGACTTGCCGGGGAAAAAATACATATTGCAACCAATACCAATACTGCAATTCCAAACTGTTTCATCGATCCCTCCAGATATGGTAGACTTACTGTGATTTTAATTTTGACACAATTGTTGATATGCACTCTCTGTATCGGTTTTTATATTGAATACATTATTGAGTTTGGTGAGGGTCAAGGCATTCAGCACATTGGTTCCAAGTCCTGTCAGGACAAATTGCCTGTTTTCCCTTTTACTCCATTGAAGCCCTTCCACAAGGGTTGCAATGCCTGAACTATCCATAAAGGATACCCCTGAAAGATCCACGATAATGCCTTTGATTTTTTTCTTGAAAAAAGGCAGCAGCTTATCCCTCAGGTTTGGAGAAGTGAACATGTCCACCTCACCTTCGACCGTTACCAGCCCGATATTTTCCTTTATCCTGCTTTTTATTTTAAATGTCATGACCTGTTATTTATTAAAAATATATTTGCTGACCAGTTCTTCAAGGCTGATGGCAGATTCTGTATCCGTCAATACCCCCTTATCTTTCAGTAAATCTTGTGACCCCCCGGGGGATAATTTGATAAATTTATCCCCGATAATGCCTTTTGTGCGGATGGAAGCGATGGTATCATCGGAAATTTTTGTCCCTTTTTTGATTTCCATTTCCACAAGGGCTTCATTCTCCTCAAGGGTGATTCTTTTTACCTTTCCCACCGGGACCCCGGCAATTTCAACCGAGGCTGCCGCTTCAAGACCTTCAATGGACCCGAATCTTGCTTTGAGGATATAAGAATCTGAAGAAAAAAAGTCCACATGGCCCAGACGAACCGACAGATAAACGAGACAGGCAATGCCCGCCATCATGAAAATACCTACTGAAATCTCTGTTTTTTTACCATACATGAAGAATAGTTTAAATCCTATAGCAATAAAGATGTCAAGATATAATCCACGATCAGAATGGATAGCGATGTCAGGACAACCGTATTTGTCGTAGCGCGGCTGACGCCTTCGGTTGTGGCCTCTGCCGTATATCCTGTAAAAGTGGCAATCCAGGTGATGATAAGACCGAAACAAAGGGATTTTATGATTCCGCCGTAAACATCCTTGAACGTTACTGCTGCTACAAGCTTTCCGATATAAGCACCCTCATTGACGCCTAAAAGATTCACCCCCACAAGATAACCGCCCGTAATCCCGATCAGGTCAAAGAACGCCGTCAGAAGCGGAAGAGAAATAATCCCTGCTATTATTTTGGGGCTGACCACATATTTTAAGGGATCTATGGCCATCATCTCAAGGGCGGGAAACTGATCGGTAATTTTCATGATCCCCAGTTCTGCCGTGATGGCTGACCCGGCCCTGCCGGTCACCATGAGGGCACAAAGAACGGGCCCCAGCTCCCGGATAATGGAAAGAGCCACCATGATCCCGAGAGCAGCCTCTGCACCGAATTGGCTTAAGGAATAATATCCCTGGATACCCAACACCATGCCGGTAAAAAGAGCTGTGACAAAAATAATTAAAAATGATTTAGAGCCGATAAAATCAATTTCCTTAATAAGACGGGATATCCTGAAGGGGGGCAGGAATGCCTGAACAATGGCGGAAAAAATAAATATCCCGCTCCTTCCCAGAACCTGGATGCGATACAGGGTTAAACGGCCAATAGATGCTGCAATTTCCAAATTCCTGAATCCTCCTTTAATCATACAAAATTTCGTCCAGATAGTTCTTTGCCGTCCGGGTAAAGGGAATGGGGCCTTCGGGCTCACCGTGAATAAACTGTTTGACCCGCTCATCCGTGCTGTTCCTGATTTCCTCAACCGTTCCTTTGGCAATGATTTCCCCATAATATAAAAGGATGATATTGTCGGCTATTTTAAAACAGGACTCAATGTCATGGGAAACCACAATGGAAGTAATGTTCAAGGCTTTGTTGAGATCCTTGATAAGCTTTCCGATAACCCCGGTTGAAATCGGATCAAGCCCGGATGTGGGTTCGTCATAAAAAATGACATGGGGGTCCATGACAACCGCCCTGGCAAGCCCGACGCGTTTCATCATCCCGCCGGAAAGCTGGGAGGGCATCAGATGCTCGGTGCCCCTTAACCCGACCATTTCAAGCTTCATGGTCACAATGGTTTTAATAATATTATCTGCTATTTTAGTATGCTCCCTTAAGGGGAATGCGATGTTCTCGAAAATATTCATATAATTGAACAGAGCAGACCCCTGGAACAGCATGCCCATTTTTTTTCTGATATCAAATAATTGCTTTCTGCTCAGAGTTGTCAGGTCTCTGCCATCGATATACACAGACCCCTCATCCGGCTTTTCAAGGCCTGTCAATTGCCTTAAAAGCGTGCTTTTGCCAGAACCGCTGCCTCCGAGAATAACGGTCACTTTGCCTTTTTCAAACCTGCAGTTGAGATGATTGGACGCTGTAATACCACCATATTGCTTCACAAGATTTTCAACTCGGATCATAGATGGAATCCGTTAATTTTTGCGGTTATGAGTTTTTGCAACCATAACTTACCGAAGTTATGGTGTCAACGGGAATTGCAAGGATTGACAAACCCTGAAAGGCTTTATATAAATTCCAGTATGGAAAAAAATACTCCCCGGTTTATATTTACCGACCATTCTTCAGATCTAGAGGCTTGTATCAGCAAAGTTGAACGCCTGTCCAGTTGTATTGAAATCGCAAACCTGATCAATTCCGAACTGTCCATCGGAAAACTGCTTTCCCATGTCATGGCAACCACCCAAAAAGCCTTTCTGGCAGAATCCGCAAGCCTTCTGCTGATCGACGAAAAAACAGGGGATCTGACATTTCAGATAGCCCTTGGTGATGTTGGAGATGACATTAAAGAACTGTACCGCCTGAAAAAAGGAGAAGGCATTGCCGGTCTTGTGGCTGAAAGCGGGATTCCCCTCAACCTGAAAGACGCTTATGAACATCCGAATTTTTCACCGGCAGCAGACAGGAAAACCCATTACAGGACCCGTGCCATGCTCTGTGTCCCCCTGAAAATCAGAGGGGAGATCATTGGGGTCATCCAGGTGATGAACAAACTGACAAAACCCTTTACCTTTTCCAATGAAGAGCTTGAAATGCTGGTTACCATCAGCAGCAGCGCTGCCGTTGCCATTGACACGGCAAGAATGCACAGGATCATCCTCCAGAGGGAAACCCTGGAACGGGATTTAAAGCTTGCCAGGGAAGTCCAGGAAAGTTTTCTGCCAAGGGATCTCCCTGTCATCGAGAATTACAGGTTTGCCGCCGTGAACCAGCCTGCCCTTGAAATCGGGGGTGATTTTTACAATTTTTTCAAGTTGCCGTCAAATAAACTCGGTATTGTTCTCGGGGATGTATCTGGCAAAGGAATTTCCGCCTCCCTTTTCATGGCACGCCTGACCAGCGACCTGCAATATTACACCCTGTTGTTCCCGGAACCAAAGGAACTTTTAACCCGAATGAATAAAGTGTTATATAACCGTTCCAAAAGGGGAATGTTTGTGACATTGATCTACCTTTTGCTGGACCCTGTTGAAAACCGTATCCAACTGGCAAACGGGGGGCATCTGCCGCCTGTGTATTGTGATACAAAAGAAGCCCGGATTCTGGGGGATGATGAAAAAAAAGGCCCTCCCCTCGGCATCCTGCCTGATGCCGGATATGAACAGGAAACATTTGATCTTGGAGAACAATCCAGTATCACCCTTTTTACAGACGGTGTCATTGAAGCAAAAAACAGCGCGGCAGAACTGTTCGGACTGAAAAGGCTGTTAAAGGTGATCAGATCACAGCCCAATAATCCTGAATCCATCTGCCGGGGCATCACCAATTCAGTGGACCGGTTCACCTCGGCCGACGGCAGAAGCGATGATTTAACACTTCTGACGTTTACAGTGAACTAATTTTTTAACGAAACGGCTTGTTTTTATTTTATGGAATTTAACCGGATTCAGATTAATATAACCGCAAACCCGGCCAACCTGAAACAGGTCCGGGCAATGATGGCAAAGGTTGCTTTGGCTGCAGGACTTTCTGAAAAAGATGCCGGGTCCTTTATCCTTGCGGTTAATGAAGCCTGTTCCAATATTATTAAACATTGTTGCAAAGATGATCCGACGCGATGCATTGACGCGACCATCAATTTTGAGGGGGATTCTCTTGCCGTCACCCTTGTTGATAATGGAAACCGGTTTGATATCGGATGCATCAAATCCAGAGACATCGAAGAAATAAAACCAGGGGGTCTTGGTGTTCATATTATCCGGGAAATCATGGATGTGGTGGAATACAGCCATACCCCTGAAGGGTTGAACCAGATCAAACTCATCAAAAAACTGAATTAAAGACCAAAATCCCGGAAAAAGAAAAAAAAGCAGCCTGCCTTCCCGCCAGTCGCATTTTTGCAACACTCTTTATCCCCTCAAAATGGCATTAAATCTTATTTCTTTATAACACACTAAAATAATTGATTAATTTAAAAGCATTAAAAATAATTAGCCCTGGCATGGCCTTTGCTATATGCCTTCAGTGTTCAAGTTTTTTTGAAAGGAATACTGATGTACCCGGATCGAAATGATTTTTTAAACAGCCATTCATTACATTATATCGAGATGGCCTTGAGTACTGACAGGATTGAAAGAATTGCCCATCCGGACGGATACGGCAAAAGGACCGGCGACTGCGGGGATACGGCTGAATTTTTTCTGATCTTAAAGGACAATATTCTTCAATCCGTCTCTTTTGATATTCATGGGTGTATGAACACCACTGCCTGCTGTAATACGGTTGCAAAACTGGCCGTGGGGAAAACTGTTGAAGCGGCATGGGAGATCACCCCCGAAATTGTGGACGGATTTTTAGAAACCCTTCCCAAAGACCATTTCCATTGTGCCGAGCTTGCAGTGGGCGCGTTTTATCTCGCATTGACGGATATAAACGTAAAATAAACCTGAAAAATAAAAGGATAAAAGGAGACTCTCTTAAATATGAACCAGATACTTCTTGTCAACCCTGAAAAAGAAATTTTCAAAACCCTTGAACTATCCTTTTCGGAAAACGGGTTCACCACCCAATGGACCGGTACGGCAGAAAATGCCCTTCACTTGATTGCAAAAAAAAAATTTGATCTTGTGATTCTCCATGAACAATTACCGGACATGACCGGCAGAAAGCTCGTGGAAGCCGTCATCAACCTCAATGCCATGATGAACTGTATCGTCATCAGCGCCCTGTCAAAGGAAGAATTTCATGAGGTTTATGAAGGATTGGGTGTCCTGATGCAATTTCCCCTATTACCCGGAAAAGCCGATGCCCAAAGGCTTTTTGATCACCTGGCCCGGATCAGCCGGATCTCAAATCAAATCCAGGGGGTAAAAGGAGACCGGATTCCATGATTATCAGTGTTGCCAGCGGTAAAGGCGGAACCGGAAAAACAACAGTTTCAACTAACCTTGCCCTCTCCATCGGACAAGGGGTCCAACTGTTTGACTGTGATGTGGAAGAACCCAATGTCCATCTTTTCCTTCATCCAGCCATCTATAAAAAAGAACCGGTGATTGCACCGGTTCCGAAAATCGATCTTGCAAAATGCATTTTCTGCAAAAAATGCATGGATATCTGCCGGTTCGGTGCCCTTGCCGTACTTAAAAAAGATGTACTGGTTTTTGAAAATCTCTGTCATTCCTGCGGGGGCTGTTTTGAAATCTGCCCGGAAAATGCCGTCCTGGAAAAAGAAAGATCCCTGGGAGATATCGAGCATGGGACAGTCAACGGCATTTCATTTATCCATGGCCGTCTTTCCATCGGACAGGTCATGGTGCCGCCTATCATCAAAAAAATCCGGTCTTATACAGATCCGGACCTCATTACCATCATTGATGCACCACCCGGAACCTCGTGCCCGGTCATTGCAGCCATGAATAAAGCCGATTTTATCCTCCTGGTGACGGAACCTACCCCCTTTGGCCTTCATGACCTGAAACTGGCCGTCGAAACGGTAAAAATACTCAATATCCCCTGCGGGCTTGTCATCAACCGGGTAGGCATCGGCAATGATGCAGTGAACCAATATGCAAAAAACGAAAACATTCCGGTGCTCATGGAAATCCCTTTTGATAAAAAAATTGCACAACTCTATTCCAGGGGAGAAATGATCATAGAAAAAATGCCTGAGTACAAAGACAGGTTTCTCAACTTGTTCAAAAAGATCGTAGGGCTTGTTGAAAAAAAGGAAGACAAAAAATGAGAGAGCTGGTGATTTTAAGCGGAAAAGGCGGAACCGGAAAAACAAGTATCACTGCAGCATTTGCTTCCCTTGCCCAAAATATGATCCTGTGTGACGCAGATGTGGATGCAGCCGACCTTCACCTGATCCTGAACCCTGATTTCAAAAAAACCATGGAATTCAAAGGCGGTCACCAAGCCGTGACCAACAAAGCCCTGTGCACCCAATGCGGACGGTGCATTGAGGTCTGCCGGTTCGGGGCGGTCAGGGATACCTTTGAAATCGATCCCATTGACTGCGAAGGATGCGGGGTCTGTGTGGATCTGTGCCCTGAAAAGGCCATTGATTTTCCTGAAACCGTGTGTGGGAAATGGTATATTTCCGATACCCGGTTCGGCCCCATGGTCCATGCCAGGCTCGGCATTGCCCAGGAAAATTCCGGGAAGCTTGTCTCGCTCATCCGGGGAGAAGCGAAAAAGCTGGCGGCAAAAAACAATCTGGATCTCATCCTGACCGACGGCCCTCCGGGTATCGGATGCCCGGTCATTGCCTCCATCGGCCAGGCCACGGCCATCCTTATCGTTGCAGAACCCACAGTGTCGGGTATCCATGATATGGAACGGGTGGGACAATTGTCAAAACATTTTAACATTCCGGCCATGATCTGTATCAATAAATATGACCTGAATCCGGAACAGACCCAAAAAATAGAGGATCTTGCCCAAAAGGCCAATATCACAGTAGCGGGCAGGGTTTCATTTGATCAGACCTTTACCGAGGCCATGATAAAGGCAAAAACCATTTTTGAATACAACCATGATTCACAGGCAAGCCGGGAAGTCCGGCAGATCTGGAATAATATCCTGTCTCTGCCGGCATTCAACAGCCCTGTGACCCAAATACTAAAACATTTATAGGAGTAATACGATTATGAAAAGCGGAAGAATAGCAATCCCTTCAAACGGCCAGGGCGGACTTAAAGGAACAAGAGCAGGACATTTCGGTCATTGCGATGTGTTTACCCTGGTAGACGTGGAAAACGGTGAAATTAAAGAGGTCTCCATCCTTCAAAACCAGGAACATGTCCAGGGCGGCTGTATGGTCCCGGTCAACCTTCTTTCCGAAAACAGGGTCAGCGCCCTGGTGGTCGGCGGGATCGGCATGAGGCCGCTCATGGGATTCAGACAGGTCGGGATCAATGTGTATCATGATGATCAGCGCATTGACATCGAACCTGTGGTAAATGACCTCATTGCAGGTAAACTGCCTGAAATCAAGAACGACCAGGTCTGCGGCGGTGGCGGCGGACAGGTCTGATGCGGTTTAAAAGAGGAGAAACAAAATGAAAATAGCAGTCAGCGCCCAGGGAAAAACCCTGGATTCACAGCTCGATCCGAGATTTGGACGAGCAGCTTATATCCTTGTCGTTGATACGGAAACCCTTGAGTTTGAGGCCTTTGACAACGGCAGCAATAAAAATGCCTTCAAAGGCGCCGGAATCCAGGCCGCAGCCATGGTCAGTGATAAGAATGCCGAAGTCCTTCTGACCGGTTTCTGCGGCCCTAATGCATTTTCAACCCTCACGGCAGCCGGTGTTAAAGTGGTCAGTGATCAGAATGGCCGGGTCATTGATGTGATTCAAAAATATAAACAGGGAGGAGCTGTTTATGCTGAGGGTGCCAACAAGGACGGCCACTGGTAAAAGGAGACACACATGCCTCTGTATGAATTTAAAAAGGATAGCCATGGCCGTATACCGTTATGGGGAAAGAATCCCAAAAATCGGAATGACAATTGTTATATCGGCCACGGGGCCATTGTCATCGGTCCCTGGGCCATTGTGGCGGAAGGCTGTGTCATTCCGCAGAAATCCATTGTTCCGGGCGAGAAAATCGTTGGCGGGGTCCCTTTTGTAATTATCGGCAATGTCGAAAACCGGCATAAGGAGTTCTGGACCTATGGAAAACAGCTTTATGTGGACCTTGCCCGGGGCTATCCGGCTAAATTTGAAAAACTGTAAGAATAAAAAACTGTTTTCTTTCCGTTCATTATCTGAAATAATCATCGCAAAAAACAATTTTGGAAAGGAACGCCCTTCATGAAATTTGAACAGGTGATCGTTGAAACAATGGAACGCCATGTCGCAACCCTGACATTGAACCGTCCGGACAGCATGAATACTTTCAGCACCCGGATGGCTGCCGAACTTAAAGAAGCCCTGTGTGAACTGGATGCTGATCCATCGGTCCGGGTGATTCTGTTGAAAGGGGCGGGCAAGGCATTTTGCGCCGGGATTGATGTGAACGAACTGGAAGGAAAAACCGGTATGGAATACCAGAAATGGATCGAGCACATGGAAGCCCCGCTGGTCTTCATTTCCAAAATGAAAACCCCGGTCATTGCCCAACTCCACGGCGTTGCCGCAGCCAATGGCATGGGGCTTGTTGCCGCTGCCGATCTGGTCATCGCTGCCGGCAATGCCAAGATGGGACTGACGGCCATCAATGTAGGGCTCAACTGTGTCGGCCCTGTTGTTGCCGTGGCCAGATGCGTGGGCCGCAAAAAAGCATTGGAACTTCTGCTTTACGGCGACCTCATCAAGGCTGAAGAAGCTCTGTCCCTTGGACTCATCAATAAAATCGTACCCATGGATGAACTTGATGCCAAAGCCATGGAATGGGCAAAAGAGCTGGCCCGGAAAAGTCCTGTAGCGGTTCAGATTGCCAAATCCGCCTTTTATCAGTCCGAAGACATGAGTTACGGGGACCGGTTTGCCCATATGAATGAAGCCTTTGCCCGCCTCTGCACGACGAATGATGCAAAGGAAGGGGTCAAAGCCTTTTTCGAAAAACGCATCCCGGTCTGGCAGGAGAAATAATCAGAGCTGCATCCCCCCTGGTTGATTATTCTCCTCCAAGCCTTTTCATATTTCATGATGATCTACAGGGATGAGACGGATATCGCCTATTGATGAAATCATGAAAAATCATATCCTCTTTCACCATGAAGAGACTGGTCCATTCCGATGTATTCGTTTTCCTCGTCAATCCTGAACCCAACCGTTTTTTCAACAATAATACACAGGATAGCAGTCACAACGGCTGCCAGCAAAATGGTTGCACCAAGCCCTTTTATCTGGATAAAAAGCTGATCAAAAGCGGTCCAGGTTCTGCCTGCAGCTTCTGTGGCGGAGGCCAGCCAGGAATCCCGGATAAAAAAACTTAAGAGAATCACACCAAGGCCGCTGCCTACGCCGTGGATTCCGAAACAATCAAGGGCATCATCATATCCTAATTTAATCTTGGCCTGTACGGCATAAAAACAGGCAACAGAGGATGCAGCTCCCAGAAAAAAGGCTCCAACCGGCAGAACCACGGCAGCAGCAGGTGTGATCACGACAAGGCCCGCCAGGGTACCGGATGCAAAGCCCAGAGCTGATGCTTTCCTGTAAATTATACCTTCTATGCAAAGCCATGTTAAAGCCCCTGTGGCAGCAGAAATCTGGGTCATGGTCAATGCCCTTGCCGTATCAAGACCACTTTGAAGCGTAGAACCGGCATTAAACCCGAACCACCCGACCCATAGGAGTCCTGCACCCATTAGCGTCATCACCAGGTTATTGGGCGGAGCTGCTAATTTCTGGAATCCCAGCCTGGGTCCTAAGAAAACAGCCACAACCAATGCACTGATACCTGCCGACACATGGATCACAAGGCCGCCTGCAAGATCAATGACGCCGGCAGCTCCGGAATTGAAAAGCCATCCTTCAGGGGCCCACACCCAATGGCACAAGGGACAGTAAACCATCAGAAACCAGAGGGCTATAAACATGATATATCCCCGTAGATAAACTCTTTCAGCCATGGCTCCACTGATCAGGGCCGGTGTAATAATGGCAAATTTCCCCTGGAACATGGCAATGATATATTCCGGGATACCTCCGGTAATGACCTCATCAATCCCTCTTAAAAAAAAGAAATCCTTGTTCCAGCCGATTAAACCCCCAAGGATGTTATTACCAAAGGTCAGTGAATATCCGCAGATCACCCATAACACCCCGATAACCGCCATGGCCACAAAGGTATGCATCATCGTTCCAAGAACATTCTTTGCCCGGACAAGACCTCCGTAAAACATTGCAAGCCCGGGCATCATGAGTAATACCAGGGCTGTGGATATGAGCATCCAGCTCGTACTCCCGGTATCAATCACGGAACCATCAACTGCAAAAACTAATTCTGGCAGGAATAGTAAAACAAACGAAACAATTATCATTTTCATTTTTCCCCACATAATAGCCCTCCGTAAATTTAAAAACAAACCTGGTGTAGAGTTGCAAATGGTATGCCATTGTTTTTTATTTGTGAAATAACTTGGAATACCAATAAAATAGGTGGTCTTCACATTCCATTAAAATTTGAAATAAATCACGAAACAAGATTCAATAATAATTTATTACAAAAAAGTTAATATTAAAAAAATATTTATTTCAATTTTGTATATAAAATACATCCTGGTAGTCATAACCGTTTTCACCTCTTTAGACATAAGGCCAGGATAATAAACCAAACCATAATTGACTGTCCTGAAATTACAATTTTGATAAAAATGCAAAAAAATAGCTCTAACAAGTGGCAAAAATACCACTTGAGTTTGTATCAGTTAAGGCTATTTTAAAAGGGCTCGCTGGAACTACTCAATGATGAAAGATTTGATCAGATCAGGCCATGGCAAGGCTTAATCTTTCCCAGGAACAGGGGGATATTGCCCTGATCATCGGACAGACGGGAATTGGAAAATCATCTTTGATCCGGCTTTTTCTTCAAATCATGGAACGAATCCAAAAACATGAGACAGAAATCATTATTATAGACGAAACTCATCTTGTGCCTTCCCAGTCCCTGACAGATTTAAGACTTCTTGTCAGCTCAGGAAAAAATCTGTCCTGCAAAATCATTCTAAGCGGTCAGGAACCCCTTGCCTATGCTTTAAACCACCCCGTGTTATCTCAGAGACGATCACTGCTTCGCACATGGTCACAATTAAAAGCCATGTTTGGCTCGAATGTTCTCAACCAACCCATCTTGAGTGATCTGCGCTAATCCGCGGTTGAAATCCTCGATTTTCTGTTGATACGCCGCAACCTGCTTGGACATCACGACATATTGCGGCATGATTTCAAGGGCTGGTTCCAACCATTCTACAGTGTCTCGCGCTTCAGGCAAGGCGGTGGTCAGGAGATAGGCGGCTAATCCCTTGTCAATGAGGGCTAAATCAATGTGATTCGCCACTAATTTTTTTAAGTTTTGCAGATCCTGCGTCACTTCCTCTTTCTGTAAATACGTGGCTTGCTCAAAGGCGGATGGGTTCGCATACCCTCTGACCGTGCCAATCCGATACGGCTTCAACTCTTCTAATGTCGTAAAGTGAATAGGATCGGCTGTCCGTTTGTAAAATCCTATTTCGTTTGCAGGTAACGGATCAGAGAACACAAACCACTGTTCGCGTTCCTGGGTAAACCAAAGCGCAAACATCCCGTCACAATCGCCGTCTTTTGTCATCTGGATCGCTCGCGCCCAAGGATAAAATTTAATGGTGACCTCATACCCCACACGCTGAAATGCGGCAACAATGATTTCGCCGAGTCCCCCATAGTTGGCTAATTTTACTCCAAAATAGGGCGGATATTCCGATGAAACCAGGGTAATTTTCTGCGCCTCCGCATACCCTATGACAGGGCATATCAAGCACATCATCATGAAACTCGCCAGTAACAATTTCATATCATTTTCTCCTTATGGATAAAGATATTCTGAGTACTTGTGTATTTGCGTTATGTGACTATCTCGTCTTTTTCACTTTCATATATTAAAGACCAGCCAACTTCAGTTCGCATATGCCTTAAGTTTTGCTCAGGAAAAAGTACAATTTCTTGTATGTTAGTATGGTCGAATGGTTTGATCGAGAGGCCAGCCGAGCCAAAGTAAAAAGAGTCAAGCTCTTTTAGAGAAAATTGAAAGAGTGGCATTACAATTTT
>MGTJ01000051.1:0-1246 GCA_001799395.1 Desulfobacterales bacterium RIFOXYA12_FULL_46_15
GCTCAAAGACAAATCCTATGACCTGATTGATGTGATGGTCATGGCAGGAGACAGCTCGATCCCAGACGGGACCATAGACGAGATTGAAGGCATTGCCTGCCCCACCTGCGGCTCATGCTCAGGCATGTTTACTGCAAACTCCATGAATTGCCTGACAGAGGCCATCGGTCTTGCCTTACCTGGAAACGGAACCATTGTGGCAACTCATGCCCTTAGAAAAGAATTATTCACACAAGCTTCCAAAAGAATTGTTGAAATGGCAGAAGCCTATTATGGCAGGGGCGATGCTTCGGTCCTGCCCAGATCCATTGCCACCCGGGAGGCATTTATGAATGCTATGGCCCTTGATATAGCCATGGGCGGTTCGACAAACACCGTTCTCCACCTTCTGGCAGTTGCCTGGTCCGCTGGTGTGGATTTCACCATGAAGGATATTGATGCCCTTTCAAGAAAAGTACCCTGTCTTTCCAAGGTAGCGCCCAGTTCCCATTACCACCTGGAGGATGTAAACCGTGCCGGCGGAATCATGGGAATATTCGGAGAGCTTGACCGTGCCGGGCTGATCGACACTTCGGTAAAAAGAGTTGATGCCGCTTGCCTAAAAGAGATTCTTGATACCCATGATATCATGAACAAAGCCGTTACCCGGGAGGCTCTCGCAAAATATCTGGCAGGGCCCTGCGGATACAAAAATTTTGTTATGGGCTCCCATGACACGAATTTCAGCCATCCGGATAAGGACAGGGAAAACGGATGTATTCGAAGCGTTGAGCATGCATATTATAAGGATGGCGGGCTGGTTGTCCTTTTCGGAAATATGGCGGAAAACGGATGCATTGTGAAAACCGCAGGGGTTGATGAATCCATTTTTGAATTTAAAGGAACGGCAAAAGTATTTGATTCTGAAGAAGACGCATGCAAAGGCATCCTTGAAGGCAGGATAAAATCAGGAGATATAGTCGTTATCCGTTATGAAGGTCCAAAGGGAGGGCCGGGGATGCAGGAGATGCTCTATCCTACCTCTTATATCCGGTCAATGCATCTGGAAACCGGATGCGCACTGATCACTGACGGCAGATTTTCCGGTGGTACATCCGGTCTTTGTGTTGGGCATGTCTCACCCGAAGCGGCTTTTGGAGGCACCATCGCCCTGGTCAAGGATGGGGACAGGATCGAGATCAGTATCCCTGGAAGAAAAATCAACCTCTGTGTTTCGGAACATGAACTTTTCGAACGGCGAAAGGCT
>MGTJ01000051.1:1265-1348 GCA_001799395.1 Desulfobacterales bacterium RIFOXYA12_FULL_46_15
ATGCATTCAAGCCGGTAAGGGACCGGATCATACCTGAGTCACTCAGGGCCTATGCCTGTTTTGCAAGCTCTGCGGATAAGGGG
>MGTJ01000051.1:1417-23061 GCA_001799395.1 Desulfobacterales bacterium RIFOXYA12_FULL_46_15
TGGATTATGGAGGAATTTTTATAAATATCCGGACAAAACGTTTCAATTCCATGCGGATGATGGAAAGGCGATAGGCCCGGTAAGCATCAGCATTCCATACCAGGTCTTTAAACTCCCTTCTCGATTTCTTTGTTTTTCCCGCGTATTGCCAGATACTGATGGAAGAGCTTCTATTGCTTCCCTTTTCCAGCGATAACAAGGCTTATATGGATGCCGAATTCAGAGGCGATCCACTATAAATCCCATGATCAAAAAAATACTTGACAAGGTTTTTCAATATTTATATATATTAACTATAATAGTAAATAATTTACTATAATAGTAAATGAGGACATGAATGGTCACAAACAATACATATTTTTCAAAATCACTGGAAAAAGGATTAAAGGTGCTTTCACTGTTCACCAAAGAAACGCCTGCTTTAACGCAAACCAATATTTCAAAATTGCTGGGGCTGAATATGACTTCAACCTACCGGTACATCAATACACTGATAGAAATGGGCTATATTGAGAAAGATGATGCGACCAATCTTATCCGGCCTTCTATTTTCTGTTTTGCCTTCTGCAACAATCTGATCGGTGCAACAGACTATAAACGGTTCATCAAGGTTCAGGTTGACGAGATTCACAGCCGCTACAACATGACAATCGATGTCGCTGTGTGTGTTGAAGACACCATGATGCGTATTTACAACAAAGAGGCGATAGATACGCTCACTTATATTTTACCGGATTTCACCAAAAGCTGCCTGCACAATACGGCATTGGGAAAAGCCTATTTGTCAGCCCTGCCGGAAGATGTCCTGAAGGAACGGGTCGCACAGATGGAATTATTGCCGAAAACCCGGAAAACAATCACGGATCGGGATCTTTTGCTAAAAGACCTGATGATTGCAAAAAAGCGGGGATATGCCATGAATATTGAAGAGTATATGCAGGGACTTATTGCGATTGCCGCGCCTCTTACCAACCCCCATACAGGCAAAGTGATAGGAGGCATCTCATTCGATTTTTCAATCCTTCAGCGCAATATAGAAGAGATCGAGCAGCAATTTGTGCCAGTCGTCATTGATCTTGCAAAAAGAGTATCTGCAACGCTTCCGCCTGTAAGAGAATTGCCTTTGTCTTCAAGCAGCAGGCAGGTTTGATCATCGGGCAGGGAGAATCGTGTTAATTAAAAATAAATCCAGGGAGTATCGAATATGACTATTGCCGGAACGTCCAATCCTTTATTTTATCAGACTGCTTCATCTATGCCGGTAGTTTCAAAGGCCCATGGAATTTATATATGGGATGAATCCGGGAAAAAATATATTGATGCCTGTTCAGGAGCTGTCATCTGCAACATCGGGCATAACGATGAAAAGGTGATAGAGGCTGTTTCAATCCAGTCAAAATCCGTTTTTTTCACCTACCGGACCCAGTTTGAAAACAGACCGGCCCTGGATCTGGCTGTAAAATTAGTTGAAAATACGGCTCCGCATCTTGAAAGAGTCTTTTATGTATCCGGCGGATCTGAAGCTGTCGAATCTTCGATGAAACTCTGCCGCAGTTATTTCTGCAGCATCGGACAGGCCGGCCGGTATCAATTTATCAGCCGCACGCCCTCATATCACGGTTCAACCCTTGGCGCCCTTGCTCTTACAAGTTATTCTCCGCTTGAAAAACCTTACCGGCCGCTCCTTCAGACATACCCCAAGATTCCGGCTCCATACTGCTATCGCTGCCATTATGAAAAAAAATACCCCCAATGTAATCTTAGATGTGCATCAGCATTGGAACAAATGATTCTGGAACAGGGACCGGAAAATGTTGCAGCTTTTATCTGTGAACCCATTGGCGGGGCAAGCACTGGAGCCCTGGTCCCGCCTGACGGTTATTTCACTTTGATCATGGAAATCTGTGACAAGTATGGCATCCTGCTGATTTTAGATGAAGTCATGACAGGTTTCGGCCGGACAGGAAAATTGTTTGCCTATGAACACTGGAATCTTAAAGCCGATATTGTCGCTTTTTCCAAAGGGATGGCTTCAGGGTATTATCCCCTGGGAGCCATCATGGCCCGGGAACACATCGTTCAAACAGTGATGGATCACGGCGGATTCCCCCACGGGCATACGTATGCCGGCAATCCCATGGCCTGTGCCGTTGGCCTGTCTGTGTTCAATCGCATCATCGAGGACAACCTGTCCGGGAATGCCGACCGGATGGGAGTACTCCTTAAAACAGGGCTTCTTAACCTTGCAGAAAAATACCCGTTTATCGGCGAAGTGAGGGGCAAGGGATTGTTGACTGCCCTTGAGTTTGTCCAGGACAATCTTACCCGCAAGCCTTTTGATCCGGCATTTCAGATGAACAGCCGGATTACCGGGCAAGCCTTTGCCGAGGGCCTGCTTGTTTACCCCAGAAGACCGATTAACGGTCTTGCCGGGGATCACGTGTTGATAGCACCCCCGCTGATCGTGACAGAAAAACAGATAGACGAGATCCTGTCCCGGCTGGACAGGGCTCTTAACCGTGTTGCCTTATCTTTGCGGGAAGACTGCCTTGGATAAGATGATTTGCAATCATTGGGAAGGGCCATAACCTGATCCCGATTTTCGATAATAACCATAAAATAGAGAAGAGGAGAAGAATGATGCGCAAAATTACACAAATTGTTTTTGTCATGTTTGTCAGTATGGTGCTGATACAGGCTGCGTTGGCTGATGACCTTTCTAACGTCAAGCAAAAAGGCGAAATCACGATGGCAATGAGCGGCCAGTATCCGCCCTTTAATTTTGTGAATGATCAGAATAAAGTCACCGGGTTTGATGTTGAGATCGGCCAGGAGATCGCAAAGAGAATCGGTGTTTCCGGCACCCCTGTCACGACTGCCTGGGACGGTATAATTGCCGGCCTTCTGGCCAATAAATTCGAATTGATCTGTGGCAGTATGGCCATTACGGAAGCACGTCTCAAATCAATTGATTTTTCAGAGCCGTATTATCGTTCAGGTGCACAGCTTTTTGTAAAAAAGGGTTCTTTGCTGACGTCAGTTAAAGATCTTGCAGGGAAAAAAATCGGTGTAACCCTGGGCACGACTTATGAGAAATGGGTCAGGGAGAATCTTTCCTCTGTCGACATTCGTACTTATAAAGGTGAACCGGATATGTTTCTTGAGATTGCCAACGGCCGGATTGACGGCATTATCACCGACAAGATCGTCGGTATACTGGCCATAAAGGAAAAAAATATCCAGATCCAGCTGGCCGGGGATTTGCTCTATGAAGAAAAAATGGGGATTGCCTTGCGCAAGGGGAATGATTCATTAAAGAAAGTCATCAATCAGGCCCTTGTTTCTATAAAAGAAGATGGAACATATAATAAAATTTCCATGAAATGGCTGGGAACAGACGTTAGATAGATGCATGTATCTGCCGTTTGCCTGCCAGGTGGTTTTACAAAAGGAAACAGGCAGGCAAACGGTTATTTATATTGTAAAAGGAAAAGATTATGCTTGACTGGAATATTATGGTTCACTATTTTCCCTTTCTGCTCAAGGCGACCATCCTTACCCTGGAAATTTCCCTGTTATCCCTCGTCCTGGGGCTGATATTCGGACTATCGGCAGCTTTGTGCAAACTTGCCAGAAATCCGTTCCTGCGCATGCCTGCGACCTTTTATATCTGGCTGATACGATCAACGCCGCTGCTGGTTCAGCTATTCATTATTTATTTCGGATTTCCGCAACTGGGAATTGATCTGGGTCCGTTCATGTCCGGTGTCCTTGGGCTTGCATTGAATGTCGGCGCCTATAATGCCGAAACTATCCGGGGCGGTATTATTTCAGTCCCCCGGGGACAGACAGAGGCTGCCCGGTCACTTGGCATGACGATCAACCTGTCCATGAGGAGGATTATCCTGCCCCAGGCATTACGGATTATTCTCCCTCCCCTGGGCAACAATTTTATTATCCTGATCAAGGATACCTCCCTGGTTTCCACCATCACCCTTGTTGAGTTGACCCTTACGGCCCAGCGTCTCATCGGATCCACATATAAGCCATTTGAAATATATCTGATGGCAGCAGCGCTTTATGCCGTGCTCACCACAAGCGCCAGTCTGGTCTTAAGCTATCTTGAAAGAAGAACCCGAAAGGAGGCCCGTTAGCCATGGCATTCAATTCAATAAACCGGACTGACGTCCCAATGATAGAAATTTGTGACCTGGAAAAGAGGTTTGGCCATCTGCAGGTGCTTAACAAGATCAATCTAAAAGTAAACCCCAAGGAAGTTCTGGTTATCATCGGGCCAAGCGGTTCCGGCAAATCAACCCTTCTGCGCTGCATCAATCATCTTGAAGAACCGACCGGGGGCAAGATTTTTTTTGAAGGAACATTGATCAATGACAGTAAGAAAAACCATAAGGCATTTGAGCGCCATATCAATCAGATCCGCTGCAGACTTGGAATGGTGTTCCAGCAGTTCAACCTTTTCCCGCATATGACAGTGCTTGAAAATGTTATGGAAGCGCCGGTCCATGTATTAAAGCAAAACAAGTCAGAAGTGCGTGACAGGGCTATCGCTCTGCTCGACAAGGTGGGTTTGATGGATAAAACAGGGGCATATCCGGGGATGCTGTCAGGCGGACAGCAGCAGCGGGTAGCCATAGCCCGTGCCCTGGCCATGGAACCTAAAGCCATGCTGTTTGATGAAGTCACATCAGCCCTGGACCCTGAACTTGTCGGCGACGTGCTTCGGGTCATGGAGGATCTTGCCCGGGACGGGATGACCATGCTGGTGGTGACCCATGAAATGGGATTTGCAGAAAAGGTGGGTGACAGGGTTATTTTTATGGCTGACGGTGTCGTGGTTGAAGATGCCCCTCCCCATGAAATATTTGCCAGCCCAAAAGAAAAGAGAACCAAACTCTTTCTGGCAGAGGTACTGAAATGATTGACAAGGTGACAAGTTTGGACAGGGCGCTCAAAAAAGTGAAGAACGGCCAGATTGTCATGACAGGTGGTTTCGGTGTGCCAGGTACCCCTTTTTGTCTCATCAAAGGTGTACTCGATAAAGGGGTATGTGATTTGACGTTGATAAAGAATGAGGCCAACGAGGCAGGTCTTGGCATATCGCTCCTTATCGAGGCCGGCCGGGTTAAAAAGCTGATAACCTCTCATCTGGGGTTGAACGCCAGGGTGATCGAAATGATGAATGAAAGCCTGATTGATGTAGAGTTCTTTCCCCAGGGGATTCTTGCTGAAAAAATACGGGCCGGGGGCGCAGGCCTTCTTGGCATTATTACGGATATCGGGATCGATACCATCCTTTGTCGTGACAGACAGGCTGCCCACGTTCATGGGAGGCAGGGATTAATTGAACCATCCCTTCGTTCGGATATTGCCCTTATCCATGCGTCCAGGGCAGATCGTGCCGGTAACCTCATCTATGAAAAGAGCGCCCGCAATTTCAACCCGCTGATGGCCATGGCCGGGGATCTTGTGATTGCCGAAGCGGAAACCATCGTGGAGACCGGACAAATCCCGCCGGACGAGGTACATACCCCGGGGGCTTTTGTTGATCACGTGGTGCTGATCGAAACCCTCATGCCGGAATATGGAGTATTAAAACATCATGTCCATTGATCCTAAAAGTGATCCAAAAAGAAAAATTGCCATGCGGGCTGCCAAAGAAATAAAACCCGGACAGGTCATCAACCTGGGTATTGGTATCCCGACACTGATACCGGAATTTCTGGGTAAAGACATGTCGCTGACCATTCATTCTGAAAACGGCATCATTGGTGCGGGAAAAAGCAGCGGCCCGGCCAGGGCAGACCGCAATCTGATCGATGCCGGGGGAACATATATCACCACGGTTTTAGGGGCGGCATTTTGTGATTCATCCGTAAGTTTTGCCCTGGTCCGGGGCGGCAGACTGGATCTGGCTTTTCTCGGTGCATTGGAAATATCTGAAAAAGGGGATCTTGCCAACTGGATCATACCGGGAAAATTCGCGCCAGGCATAGGGGGGGGAATGGAACTGGCCCAAAAAGCAAAGCGGCTCGTGATTACGACCACCCATGCCACAAAAAACGCTTCTGCCAAAATCCTTAAGAAATGCACCCTTCCATTAACTGCCAGCGCCTGTGTTGACATGATCATTACTGAACTTGCAGTCATTAAAGTCAGCCGGAACGGATTGGTGCTGAAAGAAATATCGGAAGAGACAGACCTTGAAACTGTTATCGGCCTGACTGAGGCGCCGCTGATCATATCAGATGATCTGACACGATTTTAATGTCATAGCGTAAAGGATTGATCATTTTGAATATACAGGAAAAGAAAATCATTGAAACAATTGACAGCCTGACAGACGATATGATTGAGTTCGCGATCCGGCTTGTTGCCGAACCCAGCACACTGGGTCATGAAACCTGCGCAGTGACAGTGATGAAAAAGGAATTGGACCGGATGGGGTTTTCAACATCACTTGTACCGCTTGATCGCGGAAAACTGGCAGGCCATCCCGGATTTGCCCCGGTTCCCTGGTCTCTTGAAAATCGAAATAATCTCATCGGCATACTGCCTGCTGAGTCGGCCGGGGGCAACAGTGCTTTGTTTAACGGTCATCTCGATGTTGTGAGTGCAGGCAATCCGGATTTCTGGACCAGGGACCCGTTTTCACCCACAGTGATTGACGGATGGCTGTATGGCAGGGGGTCAGGGGATATGAAATCCGGTATTGCAGCAATGGTGTATGGCTCTTATGCTGTCAAAAAAGCAGGATTTGGTTTGTGTGCGCCCCTGACCATTGAAGGGGTAATTGAGGAGGAATGCAGCGGAAACGGTGCGATCGCCTGTCTGGCTGAAGGATATGATGCCAAGGCAGTGCTTATCCCTGAACCTTTCGGTCCTACAATCCTGACCGATCAGCTTGGGGTTCTGTGGTTTAAAATAAAGCTCAGCGGCAGACCGGCTCATGTTCAAAAAGCATCCAGCGGTATTAATGCCATTGAAAAATGTTATACTTTGATCGATTCTTTACGGCATTTGGAAGTCCGCTTGAATGAATCCGATATTCCAGCCGCTTACACCGGCATGGAACATCCTATTAATCTGAATATCGGCGTGATAGAGGGTGGCGACTGGCCGTCGACAGTGCCGTCAGAAGCACAGTTTCATGCACGGCTCTCTTTTTTTCCTGA
This sequence comes from Desulfobacterales bacterium RIFOXYA12_FULL_46_15, assembly GCA_001799395.1. Taxonomy (GTDB): domain Bacteria; phylum Desulfobacterota; class Desulfobacteria; order Desulfobacterales; family Desulfobacteraceae; genus Desulfobacula. The sequence goes on from MGTJ01000051.1 coordinate 8,611, forward strand.
AATGAGCTATGAAAGGATCTGCAGCCTGATTGAAAAAAACATCCGACTGGCTGCCGGCAAAGACCCTTGGCTGCGTGACAATCCGCCTGTGGTAGAGTTTTATGGTTTTCGTTCGGAAGGCCACAGTCTTTCCAGGGACTTGCCGGCATTCAAGGTTCTGGATGATTGCCACAGGAGCCTGACAAAAGAGGAGGCCAAATCTTATGTGTCTACCTGTACGACTGATCTGAGGGCCTTTCATCGGTTTGGATCAGGCCAGCCAACCTGTTATGGTCCTGTTGCAGAAAATATTCATGGCATTGACGAGCGGGTTCATCTGGAAAGTGTCATCAATGTGGCCCGGGCCTATGCCTTGTTTATAGCACGCTGGTGCAGGCTTGCCGATTAATTTGATATATGGGTTTAAATATGGAGGGGTTTAAATATGGAAGAAGTCGTTATAACCGGTTACCTGCGAAGTGCCCAGTCACGTTCACGTCCGGCGATTCCGGAACGGGATGGTTTTTATCAACTCAGGGCTGATGATCTTCTGGCCCGGCTCATTCCTGCATTGCTCCGGCGTTCCTGTGTCAATTCCGGTGAGATTGACGATTTGATTATCGGGTCGGCTCTCGGCGTATCAGAACAATGGACATTTGGCGGAAGAACGATAGGTATGCTGGCGGATATGGATGCCCGGGTTCCTGCCCGTTTCATCGACCAGCAATGCGGTTCCGGAATGGCAGCCATTCAAGTGGGTTTCATGGAAATTGCAACCGGATTTGCCGATATGGTTCTGGCATGCGGTATGGAACATATGACCCGCGTTCCCATGGGCCCGAGCCTGTTTGAAAGCGGGGTCATGTCTGTCAACCCGTCATTGTATGAAGATTGCGCCTATACGAAATGGGATATGGCCACTACAATGAACATGGGTCTTACTGCAGAAAAACTCGCCAATGAAGCTGGAATCGGCCGGGAAGAAATGGATCTTTGGGCGGTACGGTCTCACCAGAGAGCAGCGATTGCAGTGCAGTCCGGTTTTATGGCCGGGGAAATCCTGCCGATACAGGCTGAACAATCTGATGGCAGGCTCGTCTCTGTCGAAAAGGATCAGGCTCTCAGACCCAAAATCGACCTTAGGGCAACAGCCGGATTGAAATCCATATTTAAAGACAAGGGCACGATAACCGCCGGCAATGCTTCTCCCCTCAGCGCCGGTGCCGGTGCCATGCTCTTGATGTCAAAGAAAACCGCAATAAGAAGAGGATTGAAACCTCTGGCATCGATCAGGTCAATTGGTTTTGCCGGTGTTGACCCGACCCTGATGGGGAAAGGCCCTTTGCCCGCAACCCGGATGGCTTTGGAAAAAGCCGGCCTGGCGGCCAAAGATATTGATTTCTGGGAAATCAATGAAGCATTCAGTGTCGTTGTCCTCAATTGTATCAAAGAATTTGAAATCGACCCTGAGCGCGTCAACATCCACGGCGGCGGTATTGCTCTGGGCCATCCCCTGGGTGCGACCGGTATCCGGCTGGTTGGCACGCTGGCCCGTATTCTTGACGGGCAGAAAGGCCGTTTCGGGTGCGCCACTGCATGTATTGGCGGCGGTCAGGGAATCAGTGTGATTCTGGAACGTCCGGAATAGGTGAAGGTTTTTTTAAAGCCACCTTCACCTATAGTGCCAGTCAGATGGTTGTTTGAAATTTTTTTATTTGCCGATAATGGTACGGCCAATGATCATTTTTTCAATTTCCTTTGCCCCTTCATAAATTTCAAGGACTTTGGCAGCACGGTAGAAACGCTCGATATCATAATCGTCAAAATAGCCATAGCCGCCGTGGAGCTGGAGGGCTTCATCCACAACTTCCACGGCGATGCGGGAGGCATAGAGCTTGGCCATGGCCGTGACATGGGTATCGGGCGTGCCGTTGTCAAGAAGCCAGGCAGCCTTGTACATGATGTTCCTGGCAAGCTCCACTTTGACGGCCATGTCTGCGATTTTGAACTGGACGCCCTGGAAGGTGCCGATGGGTTTTCCAAACTGTTTTCTGTCCCGGATATGTTTGACGGCCATGTCCAGGGCGCCCTGGGCAAGACCCACGCCGTGGGCCGAGACATAGGCCCGGCTCCGGTCAAAAAAGGCCATGAGCTGGTGAAAGCCGTTGCCCCGGGTTCCGATGAGGTTTTCTGCCGGGACCCGGCAATTGGTAAGATATATAGCTGCCGTGTCTGAACAGCGGAGCCCCATTTTCCCGTGCATAGATTCGGCTTTGTATCCGGGCCGGTCAGTCTCCACGGCAATGATGCTGTGGCGTTTGGACCGGGAAGGGTTGTCCGGGTCTGTGAGGCAGAAGACCAGCATGAAGGTGCCTTTGGTGCCGTTGCCGATCATGACTTTGGAACCGTTTAGGACCCATTCATTCCCGTCCCTGACGGCTGTCGTGGCGGCGGAAAGGGTATCGGAACCGGCATCAGGTTCGGTAATGGCAAAGCCCATGACCCCGTCACCGTTGAATATGGGATCTAAAAATTTTTTACCCTGCTCGTCTGTGCCGAAAAGGATGAATTCTTCTGCGCCGAATGTCAGGGAGCAGAGCTGCTGGCTGATGCCCGGGTCTACCTTCCAGAGTTCTTCCAGGACAATGGCCTGTTCCAGATACCCGAGGCCCGGCCCGCCGAATTTTTCAGGGACAAAGAGCCCGATAAGCCCCAGCTCCCTTGCTTTTTTCACGATATCGGCCGGATAGGTTTCGGTGAGGTCAAGTTCACGGCCCATGGGCGCCAGCTCCCCGCGGGCAAATTCCCTGGCTGCTTTCTGAATTGATTTCTGTTCTTTTGATAGTAAAAAATCCACTGTTCCGTCTCCTTATTTGAAAATGTTATGAATATGGACTTCAAAATTTTGGACTCTATGTTAATTTTATCTTTACATGGGGATGTTTCCATGCCGCCTGAACGGTTCAGGCCGTTTTTTGTTTTTCAGCATGGAAAGTGCCCGGATAATTTCAGTCCTTGTTTCCGAAGGTTCGATGATCCGGTCCACCAGCATGTTGGAAGCTGCATGGAAGGGGTTTGAATATTTATAATCATATTCTTCGATTTTCAGGGCTTTGAAGGCTTTGGGGTCATCTGCTTCCTCTATCTCTTTTCTGTAGATGATATTGATGGCGGCTGCGGTATCAAGGACCACGAGCTGGGCCACTGGCCAGGCCATCATGAGATCCACGCCCATACCGGCGCAGCACATGGCCATGACTGCTCCGCCGTATTCTTTCCGCAGGGCCAGGGTGATTTTGGGCACAGTGGCTTCAGCATAGGCATAGAGCATTTTTGCGCCGTGCCGGATGATCCCGGCATGTTCCTGGTGAACCCCTGGAAAATACCCGGGCACATCCACGAGATTTATAAGAGGGATGCAGAAACAGTCACAGAACCGGATGAAGCGGGCTGCCTTGTCTGAAGAATGATAGTCGAGGCACCCGGCCTTGACCGAGGGCTGGTTGCCGACAATGCCCACGGTAGATCCGTTCATGCGGGCAAACCCTGTGATGATATTGGGGGCAAAGGCCGGCAGAACTTCAAGGAATTCATTGTTGTCCACGATCTCGTTGATGACCTCATGCATGTCATAGGCTTTTTTGAATTCAGCCGGGACAATGCCGGTGAGGACATGGTTTTTCCGGTCCGGCGGATCATTACAGGGAAAAGAGGGCGGGGCTTCTTCATGGTTGGATGGAAGAAAACCCAAAAGATACCGGATCAGTTCAATGCTTTGTTCATCCGAATCTGCAACAAAATGGGCCTGTCCCGTGATCTCGCTGTGGACCCTGGCTCCGCCGAGTTCCTCAAGGGTGACGGTTTCTCCGGTCACATCCTGGATGACCTTGGGGCCGGTAATGACCATCTGGCTCTGTTTTTCAATCATGATGATAAAATCTGTCAGGGCAGGGGAATAAACGGACACGCCGGCGCAGGGTCCCATGATACAGGAAATCTGGGGGATGACTCCGGATGCGGCTGTATTCCGGTAAAACATACCTGCTACCCCTTTGGATGCAAAAAAGCCTTCATGGAGCCTGCCGCCGCCGGAATCAAATAATCCCACGATAGGGGCTTTGACCTTCAGGGCCTCATCCTGTATCCGGTTAATTTTCTGGCCATGTATGGTGCCCACTGATCCGCCGAGAACGGTGACATCCTGGGCATAGGAAAAGACCAGACGGCCGTTGATGGTGCCATACCCTGTGACCACCCCGTCCCCGGTTACTTTTCGTTTTTCCATACCGAAATCCACGCACTGGCTTTCGGCAAGATCATTCAATTCAACAAAACTGCCCGGATCAAACAAAAGGGCGAGCCTTTCCCCGGCGGTCAGTTTCCCTGCGGATCGGTGGCGTGCCAGGGCTTTTTCACCGCCTCCCATGGATGCTTTTGCTTGAAGGCTTCTAAGCCGTTCAAGTTCCTTCTCGTGTGTTTTAATGGCCATGATATATCCTTCATCTCAAGTTAACGGCGCTATTACAGGGTCATGAACGAATGAATTTTATTAGGTTTTCATGACGGAATGCCAATCATTGTATACTGTATACAATTATTGCCTGTCAAGAATATATTTTTTCTAAAAAATTATATTTTCAAACATATAGTTTTTTTATGAAAAAAAGAGGAAAAAATTTGCCTTGATTGCCTGGATATTGTAGACTCTTCACCAATTCATATTCCTAAAGATTGAATAAAATAAAAAAAATAGAAATGACAGGTCAAGAAAAAGCAAAAATACTGATCATTGATGATGAAGAAGGGGTGGTTCATATCCTGACCCGGGTTGTTGAAAGCCTGGGGCTTGAGACAGACTATGCCTTGACCCTGGCCCGGGGCATGGAAAAGGTCAATGCCCTGGATACGGATATTGTTCTATTAGACGTGAATCTTCCCGACGGCAACGGACTTGACGCCATTGAAGAGATTGCAGGTCTCCCGGATGCCCCCCAGGTCATCATCATGACCGCTTTTTCAGATCCGGACGGGGCAGAACTGGCCATTGAAAGCGGGGCGTGGGATTATATTCAAAAACCGGCTTCCCCCAAGGTGATCAAACGCCAGATTTTACGGGCCATAGAATACCGGGAGCAGAAACGGCAGTCCCAGCCCCCGCCGTTTTTAAAACCCCGCAATATCATCGGGAGCAGCAAGGTCCTTGAGGATTGTCTGAAAAAGGTCTCAAGGATAGCCAAAACCGATGCCCATGTGCTTTTGACCGGGGAAACAGGTACTGGAAAAGAGCTTTTTGCCAAAGCCATCCATGAGAACGGCAGCCGCAGCAACGGCAGTTTCATTGTAGTGGATTGCAGCATATTGTCGGAAAATTTCATTGAAAGCGTTCTCTTCGGCCATGAAAAAGGGGCTTTTACCGGTGCGGACCGGAAAAGAAACGGGCTGGCGCTTCTGGCCCACGGCGGTACACTCTTCCTGGATGAGGTAGGGGAATTACCCGAATCCATCCAGGGATCATTTTTAAGGGTTCTCCAGGAAAAAAAATTCAGACCCTTGGGAAGTGAAGAAGAAATCCACAGTGATTTTCGGGTCATCTCTGCCACAAACAAAAACATTGAACAGATGGCGTTGGAAAATAAATTCCGAAATGATCTGTTATACCGCCTGAAATCCTTTTCCCTGGAGATTCCGGCCTTAAGAAACCGGAAAACCGATGTCAGCGAAATTGCTTCCTATTATTCGGAGATCTTCTGCAGACAGCAGAAAACCGAGTTAAAGAAATTGTCTGAAGATTTTATCGAAACCCTTGAAAAATATGACTGGCCTGGGAATGTCAGGGAACTCGTCAATACCATGGAAACCTGTATTGCCTCAACCCCGTCGGAAAAAATCCTTTTTTCCTATCATCTGCCGTCAAAGATCAGGGCCAGGGTCACACGGGCCGCATTTACAAAAGATGATTCAGAAAGGCAAATCTTAAATAAACAGCCCGACCCTCAGAAACCTCTGCCAACCTTCAGGGATGCCATGGCTGAAACGGAAAAACAATATCTTTTGTCTCTCTATTCACAGGCAGACGGGAATATCGAACATATGTGCAGGATATCAGGGATATCCAGGGCGGTTCTTTACCGGAAACTGAAATTTCATTCTTTTTAAACCATTCTGGTTTTTTTAAACTGAGATCAAAGCGGTTGCGTAAGTCTCGGAATTGAGATTTGTCTCAAAATCGAGATGATCCCTGTATCATTTCAGAGAATATTTTTTTTCTATCCCTGAGTTCTTCTGGATTAGTTTCAACTGATTGATATGACATTGATAAATTTTGTTTATCCGGCTTTTTCAACCCGGCACGCAAATTGTATTATCCATTTTGAACATTTTCCCGTAATTCAACATTTAAAAAAATGGGTAACCGATGAAAAAAAAACATTTGATCCGATTTATATTCTTTTCCGTGGAAAAGGGAGAAAGATTTAATCAAATCCTCGGTTTTGCCAAGACTTTGTTCCCTGCCGATGAGATCAGTATCCACTCAGAGGTGACCGGGTTTTCAAACGCAATCGTAGAACCCGGGTTTGACCAGCGGATCATACTGATCCTGGCCGGGTCCTCCCACGATTTGACCCGGATTCTGCCTTTCCGGGATCTTTTTGAAAACCGTTTCGTCATATTGATCCTGCCGGACTCGGAAAAAGAAACCGTGGATAAGGCCCTGACCCTGTATCCCCGGTATATCGATTATGTTCAGAATGATCCTTCGGGTATTTATCTGGTACTGAAAAAACTGGTTCAGAAGATTCACGGGTTACCCGGTAGTGAGAAAAAATCAAAGGATAAAAAATAATTCATCAAGGAGGAAAAGAAAAATGACAGACGAAAACACAGCCATGGATCAGGCCATCAAGGCCACGACCATCAAAACCGGCAAATATCTGACCTTTTCCCTGGAAAAAGAGGAGTACGGCATCGGTATTCTAAAGGTCAAGGAAATCATCGGTATGATGCCCATTACATCAGTGCCGAGGACCCCTGAATTTGTAAAAGGGGTGGTGAATTTAAGGGGTAAGGTTATCCCGGTCCTGGATCTTCGGGCCAAATTCGAGATGCCGTCCATTCCCTATACGGAAAGGACCTGCATCATTGTCGTAGAAATTGACTCATCCGTCTCCACCATCCTCATCGGCATTGTGGTGGATTCCGTATGCGAAGTCCTGAATATCAGGGAAGAAGAAATCGAGGAAACCCCGAAATTCGGGACCCGGTTAAAACACGATTATATCCTCGGCATGGCCAAACGGGAAGGCGGGGTCAAGATCCTTCTCAATATCGACAAGGTTTTGTCCAGCGAAGAAATGATGGAAATTGCACAAGCATCTTAATATTTAAACAAATATAAAAATAGGAGAAAAACATGAAAAGTTTGAGTCTGGGGATGAAAATTTCACTGGGGTTTGCCTGTCTTATCCTCATTGCCTGCGCATTGGGGTTGATGGCCATTGTCCGGATGGGCGGGGTGGAGGCTGAGAGTACCATGCTGGCCCGTGAATATATTCCTGAAGTGGAAGTGGCCGGTGATATCCGGGATGGAGTCCGCCGGATGATGTATGAGGTCCGGGGGTACGGGTATACAGGAGATGAGAAATTTTACCAGGGGGCACAGAAGGAAACAGGGGATGTGGAAACTGCCCTTGAAAAGGCCGGAAAGCTGGAAGCAGCCTCCCCGAACCTGAAAATGCTGAAAGGACAGATTGAAAAGGCCAATAAATTATTTAATGACTATAAAGCCGTTACCTTGAAAACCAAAGACATGATTGCCAAAATGGCTGAAGAAAGAAAACTCATGGGAGAAGCGGCCGATAATTTTTTAAAAAACAGCAATGAGCTTCTTGATGTCCAGAATGAGGCCTTTAAAAAAGAAGTTACCTCCAATGAGGATGTGAACAAGAAGGAAACCTTACTTACAGAGAGAGTGAATAAGATTAACCTGGTCAATGATGTCATTGCTCTCGGCAATACGGCCAGGGTCGGGAATTTCCAGTCCCAGGCCCTGAGACGTCCTGATATCATGAAGGACGCCATGCTGGTGTTTCTGAAAATCGAGGAAAAACTGAATGAACTTCAAAAAATGACCCGTCAGACAGCAAATTTGAAACAGATTGAAGAGATCCGAAAATCCGGAAATGCATATAAGACATCCATGACGGATTTCCTGGGCATCTGGCTGGAGAATGAGGCTGTGGCGGTTAAGCGCCGGGATATAGGCACCCTGATGATTGCATCTGTCGTAGAAACAGCCGATGCCGGCACCAAAGCAGCAGACCGGATAGCGGGCGAAGCTGTGTCTTCCCTTTCCGCAGCCTCCTCAATTATGATCATCGGGCTTATTGCCACCCTCATGATCGGCATCGTGCTGGCCTTCTTTATTACCCGGAGCATAACAGGACCGGTCAACCGGATCATTGCAGGGTTGAACGAAGGGGCAGGCCAGGTGGCATCCGCCTCGGGCCAGGTCTCTTCCTCCAGCCAGTCCATGGCTGAGGGAGCTTCTGAGCAGGCTGCCTCCATTGAAGAAACTTCATCCTCCATGGAAGAAATGGCTTCCATGACCAAGTGTAATGCTGAAAATGCAGGCAATGCAGATGTGCTTATGAAAGACGCCAACCATGTGGTCACCACAGCAAATGCCTCCATGGGCCGGTTGACAGAGTCCATGGGAGAAATTTCCAGGGCCGGCGAACAGACCTCCAAGATTATTAAAACCATTGATGAAATTGCTTTCCAGACTAATCTTCTGGCCCTGAACGCTGCTGTTGAAGCTGCCAGAGCCGGGGAAGCAGGGGCAGGGTTTGCTGTCGTGGCCGATGAGGTCAGAAATCTTGCCATGAGGGCGGCCGCTGCCGCCAAAGACACGGCCCAGCTTATCGAAGGGATGGTTAAAAAGGTCAATGACGGGTCAACTCTTGTCTTATCCACCAATGAGGCTTTTAAAAAAGTAGCGGAAAGTTCAGGCAAGGTCGGAACCCTGGTGGCGGAAATCGCCCAGGCCTCTAAGGAACAGTCCAACGGTATTGACCAGGTGAATCTCGCTATTTTTGAAATGGACAAGGTGGTCCAGCAGAATGCCGCCAATGCGGAAGAATCTGCATCAGCAGCAGAAGAAATGAGCGCCCAGGCCGAACAGTTGAAAGAATATGTGGATGAACTAATGGCTCTGGTGACCGGCAGGAAAAATGAGGCAGGCCGGTCATCTGCTGTCCATACGATTCATCACCCCATGAAGGCTGTTCCCTTAAAATCTTCACGGCCCAAAGCCGTTGCAAAGGCAAAAAAGACCCTTCCGGCCTGCAAGCCCAATGAAGTCCGTCCGGACCAGGTGATCCCCTTTGATGACGATGAAAGTTTCAAGGATTTTTAAAAAAGAGGACATCCATTAAAAAAAAGTGCCGGATCAGGTATTTAAAGATTTTAAAGATACCGGGTTTCACTAAAACATGGTATGAATGATTATTGTTAATATGAATGAGTGAAACATCCGGCACGGATAATTGTAATTTAATGAGGACAAAACCATGGTTTCTCAAGAGATTCACAGTTTGATTGAAACGCTGGCCTGTGATTTTATGATGGCGGTTCCGGAAGAACCCGGATCTTTATCGGGTTTGCTGCCGGTATTAAAGCAGCTCCATGACCAATGCCGAAGTTTGAAGCTGAAAACTGAAGCAAAAAATATCCAAAAGGCCAGGAAAATGATCAATGCCATATTGAGCGATCCTTGTGAATCAAAATCAAAAATGACGGCTCTCGGGGATCTCATCACATCGTTTTCTTTTTCTTTGGGGGAGATGGAAGAAAAAAAAGAGGGTTCTGATTTTGATGCCGTAAAAGTCAGGCTTGATCAGTTGTCCGGACTTGTCGCCTCTTTTTGTCCTGGCGAAATCCCGGATATCGGGGCTATCCTCACAAACCTTGATGATCTGCTGGATATTCCGGTTAATGATGATCCGCCTATTTTTCATGATGTTGCCCTTGCCTGTAAACATTACGTGGAACATATAACCCTGGAAGATATTTATCAGACAAAGCCCATTGAAGAAGGGGTGCTCTTATTGAGATCCATTATGAATCACCGGAAAAAAGGAGAAGAATTCATCTTTGATTATTCCGATGTCCTGGAATTGTTAAATGCCGATTTTGAAACCCTCAAAACCGGGAAAAAAGAATACCTGGACGAAATGGAGCCTGAACTCACCCCTGCAGCACAGGGAGAACCGGAAAAAGTATCAGCCGGTGATATGGAAATTTTAAGCGATTTTGTTTCAGAAGCGTTTGAAAACCTTGATACCATTGAGATCCGGCTGATTGACCTGGAGCAGGACCCGGTCAATGCAGGGATTATCAATGATATATTCCGGCCCTTTCATACCATCAAAGGCGTTTCCGGGTTTCTGTCCCTGACAAAGATCAATAAGCTGGCCCATGCCACGGAAAATCTGCTTGACGGTGCCAGGAGCGGTGATTTTATTATCAACCGGGTTGCCATTGATGCCGTTCTTGAATCCGTGGATATCTTAAAGATGCTCATCGGAAGGGTTGGAAAAAACCTTGAAAAAGGGTTCAGGCAGCAGGATCAGGATATTGATACAAAAGCCATGCTGGAAAAACTGCAAAAGATCCAGGTATCCCTTACCAGCGGGAAAAAAGAACCCCTGGGCGAAATCCTGATCCGTAAAAATGCCGTGGACCGGGAGAGTATTAATGATGCCCTTGAAATTCAGAGAGATTATCCGGATAAAAAACTGGGCGAAATCCTGGTTAAAGAGAAAAACGCCGACCCTGGGCAGATTGCTTCGGCGTTGATGGAGCAGAATCCGGTCCAGAAAAAAGTGGAATCCCAGGTTAAGGTCAGCACGCAGAAACTGGACGATCTGGTGGATTATGCAGGAGAACTGGTTATTGCCCAGGCCATGCTCCGCCAGAAAACTTCCCATGACCCGGCCTTGAGCCAGAGTGTGGCCCATCTGGGCCAGATTGTCACCAATATGCAGAATATTGCCATGTCCATGCGGATGATACCCATCAAGGCGACTTTCATGAAGATGATCCGGCTGGTCCGGGATCTGTCTCAAAAAACCGGGAAAGATGTAAATCTTTCCATGACCGGCGAAGATACGGAAATAGACCGGAATGTGGTGGATGCCCTGTATGAACCCATGGTACACATGGTCAGAAATTCACTGGATCACGGCATTGAACAGGCAGCAGATCGCAAGGCCAGGGGAAAAGCCGTTCAGGGCAATATTTTCCTTCGGGCCTATCATAAGGGCGGCAGTATTATTATTGAAATCGAAGATGACGGTAATGGGCTGGATAAGGAGAGAATCCTTCAAAAGGCCGTGGGCATGGGTCTTATCACGGGCAATGAACAGATGGCCGATGCCCGGATTTACGACCTCATTCTTGAGCCCGGATTTTCAACGGCAGAGAAAATCACCGACGTTTCAGGCCGGGGCGTGGGCATGGATGTGGTCAAGTCCGGCATTGAAAAATTCAGGGGACACCTTGCCATCGCATCCCAAAAGGACAAGGGCACGAAATTCACCATCAGCCTCCCCTTGACCCTTGCTATCATTGACGGCATGCTGATCCGTATCGGGACGGAAAAATACATAATCCCCACCACAGCCGTTCAGAAAGCGTTTAAGCCGGGACCGGGTGATTATTTTACCGTGGAAGGCAGAGGCGAAATGGTCAAAGACAGGGGAAACCTGATTCCCCTGATCCGGTTAAGTGATATCTATAAACAAGGGACAGGCAGAAAACCGATCCGGGACTGTCTTGTGGTGGTGGTGGAATCAAAGGATGAAAAAAGGGCTCTTCTCATTGATGAACTTCTCGGAAAAGATGAGTATGTGATTAAAAGCCTGGGGGCAAACCTTGTCAACACCAAGGGCATAGCCGGCGGGGCCATCCTGTCCGACGGCCGGGTGGGGCTGATCCTGGATATCCACGGCATTTTTTCCATTGCCGAGGAAGGCTGATCCCCGGAACGGGGTCAATCATGAAAAAAAAGATGAGAGCCGATAAAAGGGATTATCAATGAAACAGATCGTTGGCGTGGCAGATATGAAGGTGAGCAATAACCCTGTGGAATCGGTGGTGACCTATTCCCTGGGGTCCTGTATCGGTCTGGTCATCTATGACCCGGCCGTCAGGGTGGGGGGAATATTGCATTATATGCTGCCGGAATCTTCCATAGACAGGGAAAAAGCGGCTGCAAAGCCCTTTATGTTTGCCGATACCGGCATTCCGATTTTGTTCAAGACGGCCTATCAGATGGGTGCGGCCAAGACGCGGATAAAAATCTATGTGGCCGGGGGGGCGGAAATTCTTGATCAAAAGGGATTTTTCAATATTGGTAAGCGGAATTACATGGCCCTGAAAAAGATGTTTTTTAAAAATGATGTCATCATACATAAGCAGAATGTGGGAGGAAACACTAACCGCACCGTCAGGCTTGAAATCGGAACAGGGGAGATTTATGTCAAAACCTCGGGATCACAGGAGGAAAAAATATGATTTCCCTTATATGGCCAATGTGTGCATATTGCCGGGGTTGCAGGTAATATGCAGGAAATTTTTAAACCTATTGAAGATTGTTTAACACCAGAGGAAAAGACATGTCGTATTCAATACTCATTGTCGATGATTCCTTGCCCATGCGGTCTGTCATTAAAAAAACCATCAGGGCGGCGGGTTACGGTCAATCGGAGTTTCTGGAAGCAGCCAACGGGAAAGAGGCCCTGAAGCTCCTGAAGAACAACTGGGTGGATATGGTTCTGACAGACCATAACATGCCGGTTATGAACGGGCTTGATTTTATCCGGGCCGTTAAAGCCGATGCAATCATAAAGACCATTCCGGTGGTGGTGATATCCACGGAAGGCAATGAATCCAGAGTCAGGGAATTTATGGACAGCGGTGCTGCGGGATATCTTGCAAAACCTTTTACAGCAGAAGCGATCAGGGATTTAATTGTAAAATTTCTCGGGGAGGCGAGTTATGATGAAGACTATTCTGACAGCAATGAAAATCTCGATTTCTGAGGTAATGGAGACCATGTTTTTTCTGCCGGTTGAATATTCGGAGAGGCTGGCGGCAAAAGAGGTCAAGATGCTGAAAGGAAAGCAGAACAAGGCCTGTTGTCTTGATTTTTGCGGTGATTTTTCCGGTACGGTGTATCTTCTGGTGCCGAGCCGGTTCCTGAGGGAAATGGCGGAAAATTTCATGGGAGAGCCCGGGGATTTATTTGGAGACGAAATTCTTGAAGGCACCCTGACGGAAACCGTGAATATGATGTCGGGCAATGCCTTGAGAAAGCTAAATGCCGGGTCACCTTTTCAACTCACTGTCCCGAGACTTATCCCCGGGTCTGAATTTCCTGAGGGAGAAGGTTCCATCATCGTTAAAACCACAGGGCCGGAAATGGCCGTTCACATAACCTTGCAGTGATATAGAGTCAAAAGAGGGTTTTTATTATATGCTCCGGAATATCAAAGTGCTGATTGTGGATGATTCTGCTGTTGTCAGAAAGGTATTTTTTGAGCAATTGTCAAAGCAGAAGGGAATCGAGGTGGTGGGCACGGCGCCGGACCCTTATGTGGCAAGGGAAAAAATCGTCACCCTGAAACCTGATGTAATTACCCTGGACATAGAAATGCCCCGCATGGACGGCATCACTTTTTTAAAAAAACTGATGCAGTATTATCCGCTTCCGGTCATTATTGTCAGTTCTTTGACCGCAAAAGGCAGCAAGCTCGCACTGGAAGCCCTTTCCATCGGTGCTCTGGAAGTGATTTCCAAACCTTACGAAGCCTACTCCGCAGGGGATATGGGCGTGCAACTGGCGGAAAAAATCAGGGCGGTTTACAGGGCAAAGAGAGTGTCTGCAATTTCCCGGGCGCCTGATCGTCTCCCGGATGGGGAAAATGAGCCAAAGGCGCTTTCGGCAACCACTAACAAAATCATTGCCATCGGGGCTTCAACCGGGGGAACCGACGCTGTCATGCAGGTTCTGAGCCGTATGCCTGTAAATTCTCCAGGGGTGGTGGTGGTCCAGCATATGCCGGCCCTGTTTACAGCATCCTTTGCTGAAAGACTGAACGAACTCTGCCCCATGAGCGTGAAAGAAGCAGCAGACGGAGACACGGTCATGGGCGGCCAGGTGCTGATTGCCCCGGGCAATTTTCATATGCTGCTCAAAAGAAGCGGGGCAAGATATTTTGTAGAGGTAAAAACAGGGCCCCTGGTGCATTACCAGAGACCTGCAGTGGATGTGCTTTTTAAATCCGTGGCCAAATATGCCGGAGCCAATGCCCTTGGTATTATCCTCACGGGCATGGGGAAAGACGGGGCAGCCGGTCTCCTGGACATGAAAAAGGCAGGCTCCGTGAATATTGCCCAGGATGAAAACTC
>MGTJ01000051.1:23069-54799 GCA_001799395.1 Desulfobacterales bacterium RIFOXYA12_FULL_46_15
TGTTCGGCATGCCCAGGGAAGCCATTGCCCTCGGGGCTGCGGATTATGTCCTGGATATCGGGTCCATTGCCGGTAAGGCTGTTTCTTTGATGGATTTTAACCCATGATGACGGATCATCATATTCCTTTGTTTGAAGGGCTTTTCAATATTTCCGAAATTCAGGAGATCCAGGATTCGTTTGCCCTGGCCACAGGTGTTGCCTCCATCATTACGGATGTGAGCGGCCGGCCCATCACAACACCCAGTAATTTCTGCCGGTTATGCAGGGATATTATCCGTAAAACCGAAAAAGGGCTTGTGAATTGCATGCAGTCCGACAGTGTCATAGGGCGCTATCACAGGGAAGGACCGGTTATGCAGCCCTGTTTGAGCAGCGGGCTGTGGGATGCCGGGGTCAGTATCCATGTGGCCGGCCGGCATATTGCAAACTGGCTGATCGGTCAGGTAAGAAATGAAGACATGGATATGAACAGGATCAGGGAATATGCAGATATCATCGGTGCGGACAGGGGCGCCTTTGTCCTTGCCCTGGAAGAAGTGACGGTCATGCCCCTTGATCAATTTAAAAATGTTGCAAAATCATTGTTTCTCATTGCCAACCAATTGTCGGAACAGGCTTTTCAGAAAAGCAGAAACACCCGGATGGTTCTGGATCTGAAACAGAAAAATGCTGATAATGACCGGTTATTGGAAGAGATGAAAAAAGAGCTGGAAAAAAGGGTCAAGCTTGAAGAAGAGCAAAGACAAATGGAAGCAAGGCTCCGGCAGTCCCAGAAAATGGAAGCCATCGGGACCCTGGCAGGCGGAATTGCCCATGATTTTAACAATATTCTTTTCCCCGTCATCGGTTTTTCAGAAATGGTCATGGAGGATCTGCCCAAGGAC
The DNA here is from genome assembly GCA_001799395.1 of Desulfobacterales bacterium RIFOXYA12_FULL_46_15. Taxonomy (GTDB): domain Bacteria; phylum Desulfobacterota; class Desulfobacteria; order Desulfobacterales; family Desulfobacteraceae; genus Desulfobacula. The sequence goes on from MGTJ01000051.1 coordinate 23,956, forward strand.
AGCCCGCTCAGGGACCAGATGCAGGCCGTTCTGGACGGGGCCTTCAGGGCAAGGGACCTGGTACGGCAGATCCTGACGTTCAGCCGGGAGACGGAACAAAAATATTTTCCTTTGAAACTACAGTTGGTTTTAAAGGAAGTTTTGAAACTGGCCAGGGCTTCTTTACCCTCCACCATAAAAATTATAAGCCGGATACCGGACAAAGTCGGTATGGTCATGGCAGATCCAACCCTGGTTCACCAGGTGGCCATGAACCTGATCACTAACGCCCTCAGTGCCATGGAAGAAAACGGCGGTGAATTAAGCGTCACTCTCTCAGAGATGGATGTGGGAAACCAGGGATTTCACAGTTCAGGAATGCCTCCGGGATCTTATGTGTGCCTGAAAATTACCGATACCGGGTCAGGCATGAATGAAGAGACCCAAAAAAGAATTTTCGAACCCTATTTCACCACCAAGGACAGGGGAAAGGGAACCGGTCTGGGGCTTGCTGTAGTACACGGAATCGTAAAAAAACTCCAGGGTGAAATTGTGGTAAAGAGTGAAGCCGGCAAAGGCACTGTTTTTTTTATTTACCTGCCCCGGATCAAGGCTGATGAGGCCGATGCCCCGGCAAAGGCGCTCTGTCCCGGCCTACCACCCAGAACTGAAAATATCCTGGTGGTGGATGACGAAGCCTCTGTGTTAAAAATGTTGAACCAGGCTTTGTCACGGCTCGGGTGCAAGGTGACCTGTCTTAGCAGCAGCCTGAAGGCCCTGGACCTTTTTCAACAGGCGCCCCATGCCTTTGATCTGGTCATCACAGATATGACCATGCCGGATCTGACAGGGGATAAGCTGATATCCAAAATAAAAAAAATAAGACGGGATATTCCTGTTATTTTATGTTCCGGGTTTAATGAAACTCTCTTGAACGAAAAGGTCACGGGTATCAGACCGGATAAAATCCTGATGAAACCGTTGATGAAAAATGAATTAATCCAGGCTCTGGGTTTTTTGCTGGATAAATAACCTCCTGGTTGCTATACTTTTGATTACCGGCACAACCATTCATGAAAAAGGAAAACCAATGAAAAAAATTCTGGTAATAGATGATGAAGCTTCCATCAGGGTATTATTGGCAAAAATGCTGGAACGTGAAGGGTTTTTTGTCATAACTGCATCTGATGGAAAAGAAGGGATGGAAAAAATCAAGACGGAAGAAGTTGACCTTGTTGTCACTGACCTCATCATGCCTGGAAAAGAAGGTGTTGAAGTGATTATGGAATTAAGGAAAGGGTACCCGGCTATGCCTGTTATTGCCATATCCGGTGGCGGGTATAATACTCCGGAAAATTATCTGAATATGGCAAAATTACTGGGGGCAAAAGCCGTACTTAAAAAGCCGGTTCAAAAGGATGTCTTTCTTGAAGCTGTCCGAAACAGTCTGAAATTATAGAAACCCTTGAGCAAAAGAAAGGAGCCATAATGTCTGAAAAGAAAATTCTGGTTGTGGATGATGAAAAAGCCATTATCAACCTTTTTAAACAGGCCTTTGCGCGGGCCGGGGTTACGGTTGTCCCGGCCGTGAGCGGTGAAGCGGCATTAAAGGTGCTGGAACAGGAAGAAATTTTTGTCATGTTCCTGGATTTGAACCTGCCTGGGATGAACGGCATCGAGCTGTGCAGGCGGATCAAAAAAGACAAACCCATGGCCATTGTTTTTGCCGTGACCGGGTATGCCTCTCTTTTTGAGCTGGTGGATTGCAGAGAGGCCGGGTTTGAAGATTATTTCAAAAAACCTGCAGATATCAAAATTCTTATAAAAGCCGCAACAGAAGCATTTGAAAGATTGGATCGCTGGAAAAAAAAATGAGGGATAAATCATACTTTGGGATGAAAACCCTGATACTCTGTTTGTATTAAATCTTATCGACTGATTTCAGAATATACGGCATGGGTGAGAGAGGCGAGATCCTGTGGAGAAATTTCGATCTGGAGACCCCGCCGCCCGGCACTGACAAAAATCGTATCAAAATTCAGGGCGGAAATATCTATAACAGTGGTCAGCTTTTTTTTCTGGCCCATGGGGCTTACTCCGCCTAAAATATAACCTGTCGTTCTTACAACATCCTGTTTCTCCGCCATTTTTGCTTTTTTTGATCCTGTCGCCCTGACCATTTTTTTTAAATCAAGCTGCTTTGAAACAGGGACCAGTGCGGTTATGAATTTTTCATCATCTGCAGATGCGATCAAAGTCTTGAAAAGCCGGTCAAAGGGGACATTGAGCTTTTCCGCCGCTTCTTCGCCATAAGCCTTGGAGTTCGGGTCATGCTCATAGGAATGAACCTTGTATTTTATTTTTGTTTTTTTCAGGATATTAAGGGCAGGGGTCATTTTTTAAATCCGTTTTAGTCTTTGATCTGATAAAAGAGCTGGGCCGAGCCGAAAACCAGGGCGTTTTCCATATAGCTTTCAGACATTGCCCGGATAGCATTTTCGGTTTCTTCCCGGTTTTGAAACGTTTTTTTGATTTTACCGGGAGAGCCTGTCACAAGGCTGAAGGGAGGGATCACGGTTTTTTCCAGGACAAGGGTTCCGGCAGCGATAATGGAATGTTCTCCAATAACTGCATGGTTCATGACGATGGCTCCCATACCTATGAGGCAATTGTCTTCAACGGTACAGCCGTGAAGGATGCACCGATGGCCTATGGTTACCCCGTTCCCTATTTTCAGGGGGATATCGACATCGGCGTGGCACATGCAAAGATCCTGGATATTGGTTCTTTCACCGATCCTGATTTCATCCAGATCCCCCCGTAATACCGTATGGAACCAGACTGAGGAGAGCCGGTCAATGTGAACATTCCCGATAATCTGGGCAGTCGGCGCCACAAAGACGGTGGCATCGAGACTCGGAACAAAATGGCGGCAGGCGTAGAGGGTCATGATCAGCGGCTCCTTTCTTTAAAATGAAGATTTTATAAAATGAATGAGTAAGGTTTGTCAATGTTCAAAACACTTGGAAAAATTTGTGTCAAAAATATGGAATAAATTTCACAGAATTCTGATTATATAAATAAAGGCCAAAGAGCCGAAATTATGATAAGCCCTTCAGGGGCAGCCCTTTTCATTAAAAATGGGATGCCGGGCCGGGTCTGGCACGAAAATCGCATTTATTAAAAAATCAAACAGTGTTCGTTCATTTTTATTAAATTAATATCAATCGATTCAAAATATTAAAGTTCAATTTATAAGAGGAGGAGATTTTTCAAATGAATGATTTTTTACAGGCACTTCGCACCCATCGTTCTGAAAGACAGCGTACGGTAATGACCCGGAGAAATTATGATGCAGCCTACACCCCCCAGATTCCGGCCCCGGTGGATGAAGCAACGGTGTCACGGCTTCAGAGCGCTGTTGAGGGCCTGAATGCCAATTTTGGAATTCTTGCGGAAAATCAGAAATATCTGATCGATGCCCAGGAAAGAATTGCCGACAGCATGGAGCGTCAGGCCGTTGTCATTGAAAGGATACTGGACCATTTGAATATCAGTTAATCGTCAAAAATTTAAATCTTAAAATTTTTTCATGGCTATGGACAGGCGCTTCTGCGTTTCTTTTGTAAACCAGAGATCCACAAATTGTCCGGTTTTGGGTCTGACACGGGCAAGATATTTTTTCCTGATGTCTTCCAGTTGATTTTCCTTGATGGCGGCAAAGGTTTCCAAAGGGATTTCCTGAAGCTGGCGGGCTTTCTGAAAAGCTCGTTCCATCACTGTATCCATGGGGCCTGCATCATCGATCAAGCCAAGGGAAACGGCACCCTCAGCCTGGATCAGGGTGCCTTCAACCAATAATTGTTGAGAAATCCGGCAGCCGACAAACCGAGCCAGCATCAATTCGGCAAGACAGGGGACAGTGAGCCCGAGAAGGCTTTCATTAAATCCGATCCTCATTTTTTCCGATTTTGCAATCCTGTAGTCGCAGGCAATGGCCAGGATTGCCCCACCGGCCACAGCATGCCCTGTGAGGGCACATATGACGGGAACAGGAAGGGTTGCGATCTGAAAGAGCATGTTCTGAAACTCAAAAAGATAGGAAGAAAGACCCGGCCGGTCAAGCTCCATCACCCTTGGCAGATCGAAGCCCATGGAAAAGAACCGGTCGTTTCCCGTCAGTATCATGACGGCGGCTTCTTTTTTCACCTTATCCGTTATTTCGGACAAACCGGCGATAAGCTCCGGGTTTATGGCATTTGTTACCCCATTGTTCATCCGTGCAATAGCGATATCCTTTTTTATTTCAAGATCCACCAGTGCCATATCTTTCTCCTTCAATAAATTATAAGACTATGTTTTTCGCCTCTTATCCCAGGGCTACATCCAGGATCATCATGATGGTAAACCCGGTCATGGTAGCTATGGTGACGATGTCGATATGCCCTGGATTTTTCTGGGATTCCGGGATGAGTTCTTCCACCACCACAAAAATCATGGCACCGGCGGCAAAGCACAGGGCATAGGGCAGGATATTCTGCATATGCATTACAAACAGGGCGCCTATCACACCGGCGACAGGTTCCACTATACCTGAAGCCTGGCCCATGAAAAAGCTTTTTCCTTTTGACATGCCTTCCCGTCTCAGGGGCATGGATACGGCCGTGCCTTCGGGAAAGTTCTGGAGCCCGATACCAATGGCCAGGGCAATGGCCCCCCCCAGGGTGGCAGACGGCAGATTGGCAGCCACTGCCCCGAAGGCCACCCCCACGGCCATTCCTTCCGGGATGTTATGAAGGGTGATGGCCAGCACCAGGAGGGTGCTCCGCTGCCAGGATGTTTTTATGCCTTCCGTATTATCCTCGCTGAGACCCGGATGCAGGTGTGGCAGGAATTTATCCGTCAGTCTCATGAAAAGGCCTCCCCCCATGAATCCAATAGTTGCGGTCAGCCAGGGTATATGGCCCAGGTTTTCTGCCATTTCGATACCCGGTGACAAAAGGGACCAGAAACTTGCTGCTATCATGACCCCTGCGGCAAATCCAAGGGTTGAATCCATGAGCCTGGCGTTTACAGTTGTTGTAAAAAAGACTAGTGATGCACCGGCGGCTGTGACACCCCAGGTAAAGAGAGTTGCGGCAAAGGCCTGTGCAACAGGATTCAATTGTAAAAAGAAATCAGTCATTTTCAGCCTCCACAAAAAGAGTGTTCAAAAAATTCCATAACAAGATTTAACCCCTGTGTAAAGGAGAGGGGGAAATTATTATGCTTGTGTTTAAAGAAAACCGTGCTATACTGCAACTCTTTTGGTGCCATCCGGTCGGCACCGTGTTTTGGTTGAATCCTTCCTTTTTGGCTCAATCCTTACAATTTTTTTTATCTTTGCCTGGATCGGCTCCTGTAAGATGGATGCGGGCGATAACAGGAGTATTATAGCTATGTCATTTGCGAACCTTGGTCTTCGGACCGACCTGCTCCGTGCTGTTGAAGCACAGGGCTACACCATTCCAACCCCAATTCAGACCCGCGCCATCCCCATGGTCCTGAGCGGCCGGGATATCCTTGCCGGCGCCCGTACCGGTACCGGAAAAACTGCCGCTTTTGCCCTGCCGGTCCTGCATCGGCTCAGTGAATCGCTGATCAAGATGAGGAATCCGCGCGTACTGGTCCTTACACCCACACGGGAGCTGGCCGCCCAGGTAGGCCAGAGCTTTAAAACTTACGGTCAATATCTGACCCTTCGCACTGCCGTGATCTTTGGAGGTGTGAGCATCAATCCCCAGAAAACACAACTAAGAAACGGCGTGGACATCCTGGTGGCGACCCCGGGGCGGCTCCTGGATCATGCCGGCCAGAAAACCGTTGATCTGTCCAAAATTGAAACTCTGATTCTGGATGAAGCCGACCGAATGCTGGATATGGGGTTTATCAATGATATCCGTAAGGTGATCAAACTTCTTCCGGTAAAACGGCAGAACATGCTTTTTTCCGCTACTTATACAGATGAAATTAAACGATTGGCCGACGGGTTGCTCAAAAATCCGGTTCCCATTGAAGTGTCGGAACGGAATACGGCTGCTGAAGGTGTAACCCAGCTCGTTTACCCTGTGGCCCAGACCGGCAAACGACAACTTCTTTCAAGCCTGATCCGGGAGGGCAAATGGTGCCGGACCCTTGTGTTTACAAGAACCAAACACCGGGCCAACCAGCTGACAAAACAGCTTTTGAGTGACGGTGTCAAGGCTGCTGCCATCCATGGCAATAAAAGCCAGTCCGTCCGGACACAGGCCCTGGCCGATTTTAAAAGAGGGGCTGTGCAAACCCTTGTGGCTACGGATATCGCAGCCCGGGGTCTGGATATTCAGCAACTTCCCCATGTGGTCAATTTTGACCTCCCCCATGTTCCCGAGGATTATATTCACAGGATTGGCCGTACGGGCCGGGCAGGCTCCTTTGGTGTGGCACATTCACTGGTCAGTCCGGAAGAGCAAAAGCTTTTGATGGGAATTCAGCGGCTTTTAAACCATCGGATACCTGTAAAAAATCATGGGTGATGGGTTAAAAGACGGGATGGGGGTTTTTTATCAGCTCATGAGATAGAACCCAAGGTCTTTTGAATAGGGTGGCGGGTTATAGAAGTCGGCCAGGATATAGTTGGCTTTTATTTCCCGGACCAGGATCCGCCTTTCAATCGCTGATTTTTTCAAATCATCAAGGATGAATTTGATATCAAGAAAATCATTTATTTCGATATGGCCGGGTTTTGAAACCCTTATGCCCACAGACTGCATGGACAGTCTTTCTACCTTGAGATAACCCTGTTCCCGTGTTTTTATCAGGATAAATTCTCCTGAGAGGGACACGGCTTTTCCAAAGGTTGAACCTTTATCTACATCCGGCTCGGTTTTTTTGTTTTCATTTTCTATAAGGGTCTGAAGGTTTTCTTCAATATCCTTAACCTTTCCCTCATTCAAAAGAAGTCTGGATTTGGGAAGGACCCCCTTGACAAGGTTTTTCAGATGGACGGAATCTTCCGCGCTCACGGTATAGGCCTGGATCTGCAATCGGGTCTGGGATTGGACGGTGGGAGGAAAAGTGCTTGAAAAGGCTTTTAAAATTCTATATTTGGCCGTGTCCGCATCATCTGCATAAGTCAGGGGTAAAAGCAGGATAAACGTATCTTCCCCATAGCGGAAAATATCATCCAGCCGCCGTTTGGTAGCGTTCAGGATTTCAGCAGTCTTTTTCAGAATATCATCATTGACGGCATCGGCATCTTTTTCCTCCCTTAACCCGTTGACTACGGCAATGAGCATTGAAAAGATCGTCCCATACCGCTTCATGACATCGTCCTTGCTGCTGACAGCGCGTTCAAAACTCCACCTGTTCTTAAGGCCGGTCAATGCATCTTTTGTGGCAAGGGCTGTCAATGCCTGGTTATAATAAGCCCTTTCAATGGCAATGGCTGCATATTCAGCAATGGAAGAAAGGATCAGCAGGTCATTTTGGGTAAAAATATCTTCACTGATTTTATTGATGAGTTCAATGACTCCGAAAATTTTGTCTTCCGTTTTCAGGGGGGTTCCGATGATGGAGCGGGTTTTAAACCCTGTGTATTTATCCACACGGTCGCTGAACCTGGGATCTTTTTCAACATCTTCGACAATGAGGGACTGCCCTTTTTCCATAATAAATCCTGCAATGCCTTCACCCTTGGGCATCCTCACCCCCTGGAGCTTATCCTTGCCGGTTCCTACCACGACAGAGAAAACCATATCTTCCGTTTTTGGATCTTTGAGGAGGATGGACCAGTGGAGGGGTTCGAAAATAAGGCCGACCTGGTACATGACAATATCAAGGACTTCTTTTATACTTTTTGCCTTGGAAAGGGGTTTGCCGAGTTCGATTTTCATTTTTGAAGTCATGTGAGATGTCGCAAAACCCGGCTCTTTACTAAGTTGTACCAGGGGGCCTGACTGGTAATAATACCGTGTATTGACCTTTGACAGTTTTAAATTGGCCCTGAGGAGATTTTCTTTAAGCCGGCTGGCGGACGGGAATACAAAATGATAAAATTTTGAAATATTGTCCACTTCCGAATTCATTTTTTGAATGCAGCCGATGAGGTTGATTTTGCTAAGATCGATTGTTTTTTCCACTTCAGGCGTGAGGATGGGGGGACGGATAATGTCAAATGACCCGACTCCCTGGCTCCAGCAGAGAAAATCGGCAACAGAGATAATGGAAACCAGGAGCTTTTCCTCTTTTATAAGGCCGGCATGCCCAAAGGGCTGGTGATGATATTTTACAGCCAGGGTCAGTTTTTCAGGCAATTTCCACAAAGAACAGAAAAATGCCCCCACATCATCATGTCCAAGCCCGAGACAATCCCGTTCCTTCTCAATCACAAGATCTGTGGAGTTTTCAAGTTCATCGATAAAATCACCATAATTCAACCGGCCCTGGGCATCCAGAATAACTTTTCCGATATCATGGAGAAGGCCTGCGATATATGCTTCTTCAGGGTCGGGATATTGAGTTTCCTTTGCGATTTCCATGCTTAATACAGCCACGGAGATGCAATGGCGCCAGAAGAGAAGCCGGTCAAATTTTTCTGCATGACCGGATTTGAACAATTTTTCAAAAACAGTCATGCCAAGGGCCAGTTTTTTAATTTCATTAACACCCAAAAATACCACGGCTTCGGAAAGAACGGTGATTTTGCGCTTCAGACCATACATGGCAGAGTTAACAATTTCAAGAACACGGACGGAAATTCCCGGGTCAGTTTCAACAATTTGTGCCAGGTCTGCAAGTGTAGATTTTTCATCCTTTGAGGCTTCCAGCAGTTTGGCTGCTGCCTGGGGAAAGCTGGGCAGTTTTTCTCCTTCAAGTCTCAGTATTTTTTTAATGTCTTCCAAGGGCGGCAGATTCAATCGATCTTGCATTTTTTCCTCACTCCTGTCTGGTGATTTTTCATACAATATGAAGTTTATTACCAAGTTTCAACAGAATTTAAAGAAAATGATTGAAAACTAATGTTTTGAAACAGTAAATTCCCTGTGCTATGATGGAACATCAGGATCAATTCTTTTATTTATCGGAAAGGATATTTTAACTTTGTTCGGATTAAAGGAATACAGGATGGTTCAGAGCCTTGATGAGGCATATGAGCTTTTGGCACAAGACAGGAATAATGTGATTCTCGGCGGGCTTCTCTGGATAAAGATGGGCAGAAAACAATATCAGACCGGGATTGATCTCTCAGGGCTCGGTCTGAATGCAATTTCTGAAACAGAAGATTCCATTCACATCGGATGTATGACCACCTTGCGGCAGATGGAAATCAGTCCTTTGCTCCTTCAATGGTTCGGTCCTTTGTTTTCAGATGCATTCAAGGGTATTGTGGGAGTCCAGTTCAGAAACCTTGCCACCCTTGGCGGCAGTGTGTATTCCAGATTCGGTTTTTCCGATGTCATTACCGCCCTGACCGCACTGGATACACAGGTTCGGTTATACCGGGCAGGAGTGGTCACGCTTTCAAAATTTCTCAATATGGATCAGAAAAGGGATATTCTTGAAAAAGTGATCATAAAAAAACAGGTAACACAGACAAGTTTTCAGACCCTGAGAAAAAGCGCTACGGATTTTTCAATTCTTTCCGTTGCAACCAGCCTGTGCAAAGGCAATTGGAAGATCGCCGCGGGCGCAAGGCCATCAATGGCAATTCTTGCAGAAAATGCAGCCGGTCTGTTATCCCCGGAACCGGATGAGAAAACGATCAAGGCAGCCCTTGACCGGGTGGTCAACGAATTGTCCTTTGGTACCGACCAGAGGGCAGGGGCCGGATACCGGAAACTTCTTGCCGGGGTCCTTGTCAAAAGAGGAATAGAGGCCATATGCAGATAACATGTCGAATCAATAACCGGGAATTTATCAGGGAAATCGAGCCTGATCTGCTTTTGATCGATTTTGTCAGATCCCTGGGGTTTAAAAGCGTAAAACGCGGGTGTGATACTTCCAACTGCGGCCTGTGCACGGTGTGGGTGGATGAAAAGCCGGTTCTCTCCTGTTCCGTTCTTGCCGCACGGGTGAATCATAGAATTGTTACCACCCTTGAAGGGCTGGAAGAAGAGGCAAAGGCCGTGGGCCGGTTTCTTGCAAAAGAAGGGGCTGAACAATGCGGGTTCTGCTCGCCGGGCCTTATCATGAATATCCTGGCCATGAAAAAGGAATTTAAAACTCCAACCACGGATGACATCAAACAGTATCTGGCTGGGAATCTTTGCCGGTGTTCCGGCTATGAAAGCCAGTTGCGGGCCATAGAAAAATATTTTGACCTGGAGGGAAAAAATCAATGAAAACCGTTAACCAGGGGATTGAAAAAATCGATGCTATGTCCCTTTTAACGGGAAAGGCAGTGTATACTGATGACCTGGCTTTGGAAAACTGCCTTGTGGTCAAAGTCCTTCGAAGTCCCCACGCCTTTGCGAAAATCAAGGATATAGATTTGACCGATGCCATGAAAATTGAGGGTATGGAATGTATTCTGACTTACCGGGACGTACCAAATAAACGGTTTACCATGGCAGGCCAGTCGTATCCCGAGCCCAGTCCCTATGACCGGCTGATCCTGGATCGGATGGTCCGGTATGTGGGGGACCCGATGGCCATTGCGGCAGGCACTAGTGAAAAAGCAGTTGACAAAGCCCTGAAACTCATCCATGTCTCCTATGATCTCCTTGACCCTGTCCTTGATCCGGACAAGGCCCTGGATCACAAGAGCATCATTCATCCCGAGGCTGATTATCATGTCAACGGGGATATCGGCAATGAGGTCAAAAGAAACCTCTGCGCTTCCGGGGAATTTTCGGCCGGGGATGTGGAAAATGAATTTTCCCGCTGCTGTGTGATCGTGGACCGGGTCTACCATACCAAGGCCAACAACCAGGCCATGATGGAAACCCACCGGAGTTTTTCCTATCCTGATCATGCCGGCCGGCTGGTCATCTGCAGCTCCACCCAGATTCCTTTTCATGTAAGGCGGATTGCTGCAACAGCCCTTGATATTCCGAAATCCCGTATCAGGGTCATCAAACCTAAGGTCGGGGGCGGGTTTGGTGCTAAACAGACCCTGGTGAGCGAACTTTTCCCGGCCCTGGTGACGATGAAAACCGGGAAACCTGCCAAAATGGTTTTTGACCGGTCGGAAACCTTTACTGCTTCCACCAGTCGCCATGAAATGAAAATCCGGGTCAGGATTGGGGCTGATAAGGCTGGCCATATCCTTGCCATTCAAATGGATACGCTTTCCAATACAGGGGCTTACGGCGAGCACGGCCCGACCACCGTGGGCCTTTCCGGCCACAAGGCCATGAGCCTATATAACAGGGCAAAGGCGGTTCAATTTACTTATAAGGTGGTTTATACCAATACCATGTCTGCCGGTGCTTACCGGGGATATGGAGCCACCCAGGGAACCTTTGCCCTGGAGTCTGCCGTCAACGAGCTTTCGGACCTGCTTTCCATGGACCCTCTTCAATTAAGATTGAAGAATATCCTGAAATCGGGAGACACTGTTGCTGCCTATTACGGGGAGACCATTAATTCCTGCCCCCTTCCCGCCTGTATCCAAAAGGGCAGGGAAATGATCGGCTGGGACAGGAAATTCCCTTTCCGGAAAATCAGCCCTACCCGGATCAGGGCCGTGGGTGCCGCTATTGCCATGCAGGGGTCTGGGATTCCGGATATTGACAGGGCATCGGCCAGGGTGGAAGTCCAGGAAGGCGGATTTTATACCCTGATGATCGGGGCTGCGGACATGGGAACCGGTTGTGATACCATCCTGGCCCAGATGGCGGCGGAAAGCCTTGGCTGCGATATGGATAAAATTGTAGTCTCCTCTGTTGATACGGATGCATCTCCCTATGATACCGGGTCCTATGCCTCCAGCACCACCTATGTGACCGGCATGGCCGTGGTAAAAGCTTGTGAGGAATTGAAACGGAAAATAGAGGCAAAAGGCATTTATCCTGCCCTCTCAGCCTCAGCCACCCATTCCAGCCCTGTTTCTCCCCCGCCTTTCATGGCCGGTTTTTCCGAGATTGAAATGGATCTTGAGACAGGAGAAACAAAGGTCGTGGAGTTTGTGGGTGTTGTGGACTGCGGAACGCCCATCAACCCCAGCCTGGCCAGGGTCCAGACCGAGGGCGGGATTGTCCAGGGCATCGGCATGGCTTTGTATGAGGACATATCATACAATCCCAAAGGCAAAATGACCCGGGATTCCTTTATGCAGTATAAGATCCCTTCCCGGCTGGATGTGGGAAGGGTGAGGGTTGAATTTGAGAGCAGCTATGAACCCACAGGCCCTTTCGGAGCCAAATCCATCGGCGAAGTGGTCATCAATACGCCTTCACCGGCTATTGCCCATGCGATTCATAATGCAGCAGGGATTTATCTGCGAAAACTTCCCATGACGGCTGAAACGATATTCATGACCTTGAAGGAACAAAAAACGGCCTGGCCATCTGTATTAAAAAATTGATATGACCGGGAAAAAAGGAAATAAAAAAAGATGGGTGCAGAAGAGATGATAATGGAGAGGAAAAATGATTAAATCCATGAATATAGCCTGGTGGGTTCAGCGCTGGGCGGAACTGACGCCGGAGAAACCTGCCATTATTTTTGAAGACCGGGCTGTTTCCTATGCAGAACTCTGCCGGCGGGCGGACCGGACAAGCTGCTGGCTTCAATCTATCGGTATAGAAAAGGGCGACCGGGTGGCAGTGATGATGAACAATTGCCTGGAATTTTTTGATTTATTCCTGGCCTGTTCCAGGCTCGGAGCCATTTTTGTTCCCATCAATTTCAGGATAACACCGGTGGAACTGGATTATTTTATTAAAAACTGCCGGCCTAGACTCTTTGCCCATGGGGAAGAAATGGCAGAAGTGGTAAAAGCCCTTGAGCTTTCAAGCTATCTTCCGCCCCTGATGGTGGCGGTGGCCGGAAATGCACAGTTCGGTTCAAGAGTATTTGATCTTATAAGGGAAACTGCCCGGTTTGACGGGCAAAAGGCTTTTCTGACCCGGTCCCTCGGGCCTGCCGATCCTGAAGAACCCCAGGTGATCATGTATACTTCCGGCACCACAGGCCGGCCCAAGGGAGCGGTCCTGTCCCACCGAAAAACCTTTTTCAACTGTCTCAATGCCGATATTTTCTTCAAACTGCACCCTAGCGATATCATGCTTATTTTTCTGCCCCTGTTTCATTCCGGCGGCCTTTTTATCCAGGCTGCCCCTATTTTTTACAAGGGAGCCACCATTGTCCTCCATAGGAAATTCGACCCGGTCAAGATTTACAGGGATATCGAAACCTACAGGGTAACCAAATTCCTGGGGGTCCCGACAGTGTACCGGGAATTGCTCAAGGTTGCCCCGGAAAAAAGAAGTGATATTTCATCTTTAAGGGTCTGTGCCGGGGGAGGGGAAAAACTCACTGAAGATTTGATCAAAAATTGCCGGGAGGCAGGGTTGGCCTTCAGACAGATCATGGGGCAGACAGAGACATCCATTCTTTTATGGGCATCTGAAGAAGATCCTCTTAAAAAACCCGGGACTGTGGGGCGGCCGGTTTTCCATGCTGAAGTGTCCATCCTGGATGAGAGGGGAAAAACGGCAAAACCCGGTGAAATAGGGGAGATTGTCGTCCGGGGCTCCATTATGATGAAGGAATACTGGCAGGACCCGGTTAAAACTGAAGAAACAATTAAAAACGGCTATCTTCATACCGGCGACCTGGCCCGTATGGATGAGGACGGATTTTTTTATCTTGTGGGCCGGGCCGGGGATATGTATATTTCTGGCGGGGAAAACGTATATCCGGCTGAAGTGGAAAAAATTCTCAAGCTTCACCCGGATATCGAGGATGTAGCCGTTGTGGGCATGCCTGATGAGACCTGGGGTGAAACAGGGCATGCCTTTGTCATCCCGGCGTTTGGCGCAACTCTGACCCGGGAGGATGTCATGGCAATATGCCAAGGCAAACTGGCAAAATATAAATGGCCGAAAAAGGTGACCTTTAAAACCGAATTTCCCCGGACTTCCCTTGGCAAGGTCAGGAAGGCAGAGCTTTTCTAATCCTTATTCATCTGATGATGTTCCATGGGGTTTAAAAACTCTTTTATTTTACTGCATACATCCTTTACCTCGCTCCTGAACCATTGATGCAGTTTATCATTGTCCCGCCGCCGGTGCCAGACCTGGATAAAGGGAAAGGTTTTGATTGCCGCTGGTAAATCAAAAAGAGTAACTGTAGTTTTCAAAGGGTTTGTAACCGCCAAAGGCAAGATCGATGAGGCCGAGCCTGAGATCATGTTCCAGATGACCGGCGACAGGGCTGCATTCAATGGAACAATGGGGAGCAGAAACAGACATTTTTTCCATGAGGCGGGGAAGGATGATGCCGGCCCCGTAATCACTGGCCGAAATCCTGAAAACGGCCTTTTCAACTGCCGGGTCAAATCGTCCTTCGAAGGTCAGGCTCCTGATCTGCTCCATGATGCCGGAAAGCGGGATTTTGAGTTCCTGGGCCAGGGGGGTAGGGGCCATGCCGTTCTGAATCTTGATAAGCAAAGGATCATTGAAATGGGTTCTGAGTTTTGAAAGGGCATGGCTCACGGCTGACTGGCTTAAGGACAGGCGAATGGCCGCCCGGCTGACACTCAGCTCTTCCAGGAGGGCATGGAGGGTTTTTAAAAGATTGAGATCCAGGTTCCGGATATCCATTCTCACGCATAACCTTTATGAAAACATATCATTTGATAAACCATCCGGTTTTTACTATTTTCGTTCAAAATTGTAAACAGCCAATGACGGCCATTCAATCGAAAGGGTAAAGACAATGAGCGGATATCTGAAACGCAGCTGGGAAACCTTTCCCATGGACAGGATCAAACGGGTGGACAGACCTACAACAAAGATCAACGAGGACGAAATCAAACGGGTCCGGGAGCGGGAATCCGGTTTTTCCAAGGCAGCAGCCGGGGATTATGGCCCAAGGCTTGAAAAAGAATTCAGGCGGTTCGTCCCCAAACACCCTATTTCAGGTTCCATTGCCTGGATGCGGGACAATATGATGCCGTTCAGGGATGGAAAGATTGCCCCAAAAACAGCCCCGATCCCGGATGATCCGTCTGCTGTCGCCCGCCATATCAAGGAAACCGCTTATTTTCTGCGGGCCGACGCCGTGGGCGTATGCAAACTGCCTCCCTATGCGGTTTACAGCCATAAATTCAGTTTCAAGAACATGGCTGCAGGAGAGGCTCCCATTGAACTCGATCACAAATATGCCGTTGCCGTCCTGATCGACCAGGATGAACGGACCAACCAGGCCTTTTCCGGCAGCGACTGGATTTCCAATTCCATGAGCATGATGTCCTATGCCGTATCCGGGTTTGTTGCCATTACTCTGGCCGAATATATCCGGCGGCTCGGGTATTCTGCCAAAGCCCATTATGCCCCCTATTATGACATTGTGGTGCCGCCTGTTCTTCTCTGGGCCGGGCTTGGGGAAATGAGCCGGATGGGGGATACGGTAATGCACCCTTTCATGGGACCGAGGTTCAAGGCTGCCGTCGTGACAACGGATCTGCCCATGGAACCGGATAAGCCCATTGATTTCGGTCTCCAGGATTTCTGTGCCACCTGTAAAAAATGTGCCCGGGAATGTCCTTCCGGAGCCATCAGCGACGGCGAAAAGGTGATGTTCAACGGGTATGAAAAATGGCCCCTGGATAAACAAAAATGTTCCACCATGCGCGTGGGAAATCAGCATGGATCAGGATGCGGCACCTGCATCAAAGTCTGCCCCTGGAGTAAACTCTATACGCCTTTCCACCGGGCCGTCAACTGGACCATGCGGCATGTGCCCCAGGCAAGAAGATTCGGCATCCTGGGAGATGATCTCATGGGCTATGGCAAGCCCGATTACCGGAATAAATGGTGGTTTGATCTTGAAGATGAAAACGGAGACGGCATCCTGACCATACCCAAATCCAAGGAGAATTGACGGATATAACAGGTGAATGGAATCAGGCTTGGTGTCCATTGTATTCAATGGCCAGAAGGCTGATATCATCATCGATTGATTTTTGGCCCCGGATTTTCTTCAGAGTTGCTATAACTTCGGTTACAATCTCCTTACAAGGCTTATTTGATATGGCTTTAAGGAGATTGTAGAAATCGGTTTTGTTTTTGGCAGCCCCTTTTTCACCAAAATAATCGATTAATCCATCTGTATATAAGATCAGTTTGTCGCCCGGCATCAGTTTTGTTTCATATTGTTTCAGCGGCGGGTTCTGGCCTATGCCGATAATGGTGCCGTGCCGGTCCAGGGTTTTGAACCTGTGGTTTGGACCGACTACAACAGGAGGGACATGACCGGCACATCCGTATAAAAGGGTTCCTGTCTGCACGTCCAGCCGGATATGGACAATGGTGAAATAGCAGTCAAACCGTTCAAAGGGAAATTCGTCTTCCAAAAGATTCAATATATTTTCAGGTGAAAACGGATATCCCCGGGATAAGCCCAGGGCATGGAGCTGGTCAAGAAACTGTTTGACCGTGACGGCGATGAGCGCCGCAGATACCCCGTGCCCGCAGACATCCAGGATGTAGGCGCTGACGTACCGGTCGTCTTCTTTGTATATATGAAAGATATCGCCGCCTACCATCCGGCAGGGTTCAAAAAACCAGTGAATGGAAATGGACGGGATATCCGGAAGGCTCCGGGGCAGGAGATTTTTCTGGATTTCAGCTGCTTTTTCAAGGTCTATATCAATCTGTCTCTGCTTTTTTTCCAGATCCATTTTTGACAGTTCAATTTTTGTAACATCATAAATAAAGACCAGGATCATCTTCCTGTTATGAAAAGAAATAGGACGGGAAGTAAATTCCAGGTATTTTTTGACAGGCAGCCCATGGATATAAAACATCCGTTCCAGGGATTGTTTTTCATTGGGTTTCCGGATGGACAGGCTGTTGATGAGCGATTGTTTCAGGGTGCAGCGCCGGCATGCAGAGGTTTCCCCGCAGGGTTTATTTTCCCGGACGGCATTGATGCATCCTGAAGCCATGCCAAAGGTCATCTCCGCCATGGTTTCATCAGACTGTTTAAACAGGCTTAAAAAGCTGTCATTGAACTGGTATATCTTCAGGTTCTCATCTGCGATAAACACAGCCGTATCAATATTGCTCAATAATAAATTTAAAAATTCATTTGAATCTTTCAGCGCTTTAATATCGATTTTCATTTTTACGGATATCCGCTCTTTTCCCGGAAACCATGACCGCCTTCCATGCCGGGATCAGGACAGGACCCTCCTTTTTGTTTTTTCAGGAATGTCTGAACCGGGATATGTCTATATCCAGACGCCTGATGATTTTTTGTATTGAAGCCCGTTCAATTCCACTGATCCTTGAGGACTCGGAAATATTTCCCCTGGTTTTTTCAAAAAGCCGGGAAAGATAGTTTTTTGAAAAAATATCCAGGGATTGTTTTTTTGCATCCTTATAGAGGGGATACTGTTCAGGCAGGGCATCTTTTATCTGGTCACCCTCCACAAGGTTGACCAGGGCCTGATCAATGGTTTTGCCGTTTGAAAAAACAGCCAGCCGCCGGACATAATTGAGCAATTCCCGCACATTGCCCGGCCAGGGCTGACGGGAAAGAAATGCTAAAACTGTGGGCTCGATGCCCATGGGCGGCATATCCATTTCCTGACAGGTTCTCAGCAAAAATTCCCCTGCCAGGAACGGTATATCTTCTTTTCTCTCCCTTAAAGGGGGAATTTTCACTGACAATACATTGAGCCGGTAATACAGATCCTGCCTGAAGCTGCCGTCAAGAATCTTTTGGCCCAGATTCTGATTTGTGAGAGCAATGATGCGGACATCAACGATTTTTGACTGGCTGCTCCCCACGGGTTTGACTTCTTTGTCCTGAAGGAATTTGAGCAGTTTGGCCTGGATGGAAGGGCTGATGTCTCCTATTTCATCAAGTATCAAAGTGCCTTTGTCCGCCATCATGAAAAATCCTTCGCGGGTCCTCTCTGCCCCTGTAAAAGCGCCTTTGACATGGCCGAAAAGCTCGCTTTCCAGCAAAGATTCGGGAATGGCAGGGCAATTCAGGGTGTGGCAGGAGGCCTGTCGCCTTTTGGACAGGTTGTGAATGGCTTTGGCCACATATTCTTTGCCTGACCCGGATTCTCCGGTTACGAGAACCGTATAGCCGGTAACGGCAATGGCGGCTATTTTCTCCTGGAGCTGTTTCATGGTTTTGCTTTCCCAGTGAAGGGTTTCGGCGCGCAATGTTTTAATGATATCCTGGAGCCGCTTATTTTCATTTGCAAGGGTGTAATGCTCCATGGCCCTTTCCACAATATGATAGAGGGTGTCCCTTTCCACAGGTTTGGCAATAAAGTCCCAGGCCCCTTTTTTTAATGCCAGGACGGCGTTTTCAACCGTTCCATGTCCGGTGATCATGATGGCGCAGAGGCGGGGGTTCAGTTCAAGGCCTTTTACCAGGAGTTCATGGCCGGATACCCCCGGCATTTGAAGATCCGACAATAAGACCCCGATATGGTTCCGGCCAAGCATGTCCATGGCCTCAGCTCCTGATGAGGCTCCCATAATTTGGGTTTGAGCGAATTTTTTCTTAAGATTCCGGATGATACCGGTCAGAAAATCCTTGTCATCATCAACGACCAGTATGGAAAATTCTTTCATGCGTTTATCCTTGAGATCAATTTTTGTTTTCAAGAATTGGGAAAAAGACATTGAACCTGGTTGTATCATCGCTTTCCACCTCGATCCGGCCGCCCAGCTCAGTGATGAATCCATATACTACGGAAAGCCCTAGTCCGGTCCCCTTTCCGGTTTGCTTTGTCGTAAAGAAAGGATCAAATATATGGGATATCACATCTTTGGGGATGCCATGACCATTGTCTTCAATCCCCAGGATGACCATTCTGTCAGATGACATCCGGGTTATGATGTGAATTCTTCCGTTTTCCTTGCTTATTGCATCAAAGGCATTGAGCCAGAGGTTGGTTAAAATCTGTTCCAGGATGGCGGCATCGCATTTGATGTCCGGGAGGGGATCGTTTGGGTCAAAGGAGATGGAAATATTTTTTGATGCCCCTTGGGTTTTAAACACTTCAAGGATTGAGGCTACGACTGCATTGATGCTGCATCGGCCTAATATGACCTGTTTGGGCCTGGAAAGACTTAAGAGATCCCTGACGATTTTCTGAACGGACCGGGTATGCTTGGATATCATTGCAATATCATCCAGTGTATCAGGATCTGTGACTGCATCTTTGACAAGATCTGTATAAAGCTGAATCACGCCCAGGGGATTGTTGATTTCATGGGCAATACCGGCGGCCAGCTTGCCAGTAGCACTGAGTCGCTCGGCCTTTTGCATGTGTTTGACCATCTGTTTTTCAAGGGTGATCTCCCGGATATGGACAACAATCCGCAAGCCTATCTGGTCCTGCCGCGGCAAGGGGTAAAGGTTAATGGAAAAATACCGGTTATCCCGGGTTTTGATTTCTCCGCCCACAGGGGTTTCTTTTTGGATCACCCTGTCCAGCAGGGTTTCACCGGTCCCGGGGATGGGTTTCTGGCTGAGCAGGGCTTTTAATTCTTTTTCCCGGAGCCCCTTGCCTGAATTAGGCAGGATTTGGCTACAGCCTTTATTGGCAATGATGATACGGCACTCGGGATCAATGAGCAGCAAGGGGTCGCAGATGCCTTCCACAATGGATTGAAGCAGGTCGTTCTGGAAGCGGATATTTGAAAAAATCTGTATGTTTTCGATCAGGATAGCCATCTGGTGGCCCAGGGCCAGAAGAATATCCGGGTCCAGATCCCCGGGATCAGGGTCTGATGCAAAAAAGATGCAAAGAATGCCCCAGTGGCTTTCCGGTGATTTGATGGGAATATACAGGCGATGATGTTCAATCCGTACTTTATTTTCCCATAAAAGATCCCTGAGTTTTTTATCCGGCGGTTTGATACTCTGGTCCGGTTTCCAGGCATAATAATTTTCCGATGCAACCGTGCAATAATATATGACCTGGGAGGCATTAAACCGTTTCCCGACCCGTTCTAACACATCGGTAATCAACTGAAGCGTATTCTGCATGCCGTTGAAACCGGCCAGGAGGTTGACAAACAGGTGGACATCGGCAAGGTGTTGTTTGGCTTCCGTATGTAGCCGTTCGGTCCGTTCCTCCACTCTTTTTTCAAGGTTCAGGGCATGATCTTCCAGGTCGGTCCGGGCATTGGAAAGGCAGCCGGCCAGTTCGTCAACCCCTTCAATCAATCCTTCAATTTCGTCTTTCTGGCTCATCCGGTGAATAATCCCCTGCTCCTGTTCCCCGGAAAAACGGGTCTTGAATATGCGGGTCAGGGCATGGAGATTTTTCATGACCAGGTGGTCGAAAAAAAGACTGATCAGACCGGCAAACAGGATTATTCCTAAAAGATAAAGACCCATGTACTGAAGGGTCAGGTTCATGGCCGGGGTCCGGATGAGATCCACTGGAAAACCGGCCACCACGACTCCTGCCACCTCATCGGTCCTGTAATGGAATCCGCTGATATCTCCGTAACGATCGATCAGCTCTCTGGGAGCATCCTCAGGATCCCCGTGGCATTGCATACAGGACACGGTAAAGGTGACCGGTTCCGCTACCATATGATATTCCTTGCCGTTTACGAAGGTATTGTCTTCCCAGATGGTCAACCCCCTGTCGGCATTGAACAGATCAATGAGTCCTGCTTCAAAGGAATCGGCTCTGGAAGCCTGGTTCCGGGGGTTTATGGAAACCCGCCGGTAATGATATTCCGATGTATCCTCAATGTTTAAGCGGGTCATGATCTGCCTTGAAATATAGGAAGAGGACATGGCTGAAAGGACAAAACGGTCTTCCGGCAGAATTTTGAACATTTCAGGCCTGAGTATGGATCTGACATAATCCTGGACCGCGCCGGACTGGGCCAGAAGCATTCTCGAACGCTGGCTGATTTCCGAAGCCATGATGGAATTGAGGTGAAAATACAGGATTACGGAGGTACACAGGCCAAGGGCCAGGGCAAACAGAACAAGCCCGGTGATAAATTTGAACCTGAGATTAAATGTCGGGGAAGTGATGCTCTGTCTCCTCACAAGGTTTTTTCCCCTCATAAATAAGAGATTTCCGATCAAAATGCAAGCAGTCCTTGCAAAACTGTATCCTTGAGAATCTCAGGGTGAATCCTAAAGTTTCCAACTCGAATTGAAGGTTTTTTAAAATTCGTTAAATATCAAGTTGTTATATAAAATCCAGACCTGGCATGGGATTTGCTCAATACTGCCTGAACCTGGTTTTTGAAATATGGAATTTTATTGTTAACAAAAAGGAGGAAAACCGTAATGGCACAAGAAAGCAATATTGTTATCGATCACGGCCGGAGCAAATGGTCGGATTTATGGAAAAAGGAAGATTACCTGGCCATCTGGCTCGGTTTTGCAATCATCCTGGTCAGCATGATTGCATATTTTAATTTCGGCCCCCAAGCAGATTTTGCCCAAAAAATCGGTGCTGCCGATCAGATCCAGGCTGCGGAATCCTCAAAGGCTCCCTTTAAAACCATTGCCTGGCATAAGGCTCAGGACGATAAAGGCAAATTAAAAGCATCCGGTTCAGCCTTTGGGAAATTTGTCGGGCATTGGACCAAAAAGCCGGGTTCCTGGAAAACCAATCCCTTGGATGCTTTTGTCAGATCTGAAGGGCAGGCCAAGGCCATGAATGAAAAAGCCCTGCCTAAATATGAAAAAGCAAAGGCAGTGAGTGATGCGGCCCTGTCTGCCGCCCTGACGTCGGAACAGGCTGCAGCCGGTGCCGGATTCAAGGATACGGCCCTGAATGATGAGGCTAAAGCCAAAATTGCCGATTGGCGAAAGGCTCATAAAGCTTCGGGAGATGCAAAGAAAAAAACCGGGAATAATCCTTATAATTACATCCCGACGCTCATCGGCCTGTGCATTTTCTTTGCTCTGATTTTCGGCCTGGGGGTCAAACTCATGGGAGAAAATTTTACATCCTTTGTTAAAGGATTTGTCCTTGTTTTTATAGTGTCTGTGCTGGCCTATATGCTCGGGGGCCAGGCTGTTTCCAAGCAGTACGGCATGGGCGCCGAAGCCTGGGGTGTCCTTTTGGGTATGATCATTGCCAATACCCTGGGAACACCCAAATGGGCACTGCCGGCCTGCAAGGTGGAATTTTTTATCAAAACCGGTCTGGTCCTGCTCGGTGCAGAAGTGCTGTTTAATAAAATTATTGCCATTGGTGTGCCCGGTATCTTTGTGGCCTGGGTGGTCACCCCCATTGTTCTTGTCTGCACCTATATTTTCGGCCAGAAGGTATTGAAGATGCCGTCCAAGACCCTGAACATTGTCATTTCTGCCGATATGTCGGTCTGCGGCACCTCGGCTGCCATTGCCACGGCAGCGGCCTGCCGGGCCAAAAAGGAGGAATTGACCCTGTCCATTGGTCTTTCCCTTGTGTTTACAGCCATTATGATGATTGTCATGCCGGCTGTCATCAAGGCTATCGGGATGCCCGAGGTCCTGGGCGGGGCCTGGATGGGCGGGACCATCGATGCCACGGGTGCGGTTGCCGCAGCCGGAGCCTTTCTGGGTGAAAAAGCCTTGTATGTGGCTGCTACCATTAAAATGATCCAGAATGTATTGATCGGTGTGACAGCTTTCTGTGTGGCCATGTACTGGACCATGAAGGTAGAGCGGGAAGCTGGTCGAAATGTCGGTGCCATGGAAATATGGAACCGCTTCCCCAAATTTGTGCTGGGTTTTCTGGTCGCCTCTATTCTTTTTACCCTGATAGACAGCAACCTGGGCAAGGACATGGGAACGGCCATGCTGAACCAGGGTGTGGTCAAAGGGGGCACCAGCCTTTTTAGGGACTGGTTCTTTGCTTTGTCATTTGCCGCCATCGGTCTTTCCACTAATTTCCGTGAGCTTGCCAAATATTTCAAGGGCGGAAAACCCCTGATCCTTTATGTCTGCGGTCAGAGCTTTAATCTGGTTCTGACCCTGGCCATGGCCTATGTCATGTTCTATCTGGTATTCCCGGAGATTACTGCGAAAATCTGATGGGTATGAGCCTGCTTAACCAAGCCGGGAATATCTTTCCCGGCTTTTTACAAGGACCTGATATCATGGCAAAAAAAAGCCTGATCCGCCGCTTGGCCGCTTTTGTTTTCGTTCTAGGGGTGACGTTTGCCGTTATTTACGGCCTTTTCCCCTGGATGACCCATTCCTTTGACCCCCTGACCCGCATGTCACAATCCCTTAATGAAACCGGTATTGACCCCAGCCGGTATTATTATACGGATGTGGAACAGGTCAGAGAGTCGGAACAATACCTGAGAGGCGTTCTGGATCAATAATCCTTTTCAATCAAACCTCTGCTGGAAATCTCCCCGCCGAGTTTCCGGATAACGGCCATGGCCGCATCCAGACCGGACTGAAGCGCTCCCTCAATCCAGCCTCCGGCCCAGGATGTAGACTCACCACCCAAAAAAACACTGTTGTGGGTTTTAAAAGATTCAGGCCTTGCCTGGAGAAACAAGGCGGTCTGGTCCTCATGCCGGCCCGGGTAATTCAGCTTGAAGGCGCCATGATAGCCTCTTTCCTGTTCCCAGAAAATGGTCTTGACCTCTGCCGCCTGGTCAGAAATCAGGTCCCGGCCGTAGATGGTCTTCAGGATGTCAAGACTTCTGTGCAAAAGTTCCTGCTCACTGAGACCGCAAAGCTTTGTGGCGGAATCTTCCCAGGTATAACTTAAACATATGACACCGGAATCGGTATCGTCAAAATCAAAGAGATAGGTTGCCCGGATGGCTTCATCGGTAATGGTGCAGTTCAGGGTTTTTTCAGGCGGCTGGTGCTTCCAGAAAGCCTCACGGGTCCGTACAAATATTTTACCTGACCGGGTCATATGGATATTCTGTATGGCTGCCCGGACTTCATCGGAAAATGTGTTCCGGCTTATTTTGATTCCGGTCTCGATGGCCCTGTGGGAACAGGTAATGATGACGGCATCATAGGATAATTTATGTCCCTTGATATCTGTGATTTCGATTTTTTTTTCAGGTGTGTCCGGGGTTTGAATTCTTGTGACTGCACTGAGAGGCTGGCCGTTGTTAAGGGTTTTTACATTTGTATTCCCGAAATAGCGGCATTGGCGAAGGGTTGTCCAGAAATTTTCAGGAATCTGTCCCACTCCCCCTTTGACGAGGCGTTGATCGGTTTCCCATCTTAGAGCAGCAAGTCTGAAAATTTCAAGAAAGCTGATCGGGAACAAGGAATTAAATCCGCCTGTGCCGATTCCAAGGGAGCCGAAAAAATCGATTTCTTTTTTTGACATACCGTGTTCATCAAGGATCTGATAAAAACTTTTATCCTTGAATTGTTCAATATAGTCCTGCCATTGCCTGGCCCATGCTTTCCGCCGGTGCGAGGCTGATGTCATTTTTTCAAGCAGGGGGCCGATCAATTTTTTCCAGGCCTGGTTTGCCTTTTGAACGGGCTCCGGCAATGATCCGCCCACTGGGATATAATATTTTTTTCCTTTGAAATACAGGGTTGTGGGGACAAGAAGCGGGTCGGGAAACGGTTTTGAATAATCCAGATGAAATATGTCCATGTACCGGCAGACGGTTTCATGAACAGGGGGGATTCTCATGGCGCCAAGCTCTGCCAGGGCTTTTGGATCACCGGGAAACCGGTAGGTATAAGCCCTGCCCCCGATCCTGGGACTGCCGTCCGGATTTTGATCCGACTCGTAAATGACCGGGTGAAGGCCGATTTTCATCAGCTCATAAGCTGCGCAGAGACCAGCGCATCCTGCGCCGATAACGGCTATTTTTGCCCCTGTTTTTTCTTCCGGGATTTTCCCGATTCCTTCAGGATGACCGATAAGTGAACCATAGTCAAAGGGATTGTCCGGAAACCGCCACGAATGTGTCATTTTTGTTTCATCCGCATTTTAAGCTTGTTTTTTAAAGCCAGGGTGAGCATGTCTCATATAAAAATCATAAACAGGCTCAGGTTAAATCAAAAAAAAGGAGAAATCAAGAGCCTGGAAATTTGCCATAAGAAAGTTTTGTGAATGTGATCCTGAAATCTGGTAGGTTTTACCATGAAGGATATCTGGGGGTATAATGATGATATCTCACAACTATCATGAATACATAATGCTATTGACACTTCAGCAATATAGCGTTATTTATATTTAAAGGCTTGTAATGGATTGATTTAGATGGGAATTTCCCCATTTGTGGACATAATGGCTAATAACTATTTAGTTAATGAGGCAAAAAATGTTGACCAATACATCCGGCATAAGCAATTTATCTGGATATCAGGCTCAACTTGTTGTTTCCAATTCAAATAGATTTTTCAATCGTGAGACGCCTTCTTCAGAAAGTAAAGAATCTAATGATACCGTGGATATTTCCAGTCAAGCAAAAGAAATCCTAACCGAATATCAGCAGGAAAATTCAGAATTAGAGCAGAAACATGAAATTGAATCTCAACAACTTGAAAGAGAGTATCTTTTAGAAAAAAACAAGCTCGAAACTGAATTCAACCAGAAAAAGCAAAGATTAAATATAAATGTTTATGTTTAATTATAGAACTCCCACTATTGATTGATGGTATTATCCAGAACCTTTCGGACCATATCCGCCAGCTCCGATACAACAACCGGTTTCATCAGGAATCCCTTGATCCCTATGGCACAGGCGCTTTCCTTATCAATACGGGAACTGAATCCTGTGCAGATGATAACCGGGATATCCGGCCTGATGGAAAGAACGGCTTTTGCAAGTTCATCGCCGGTTAAGTCCTGCATGGTCATATCCGTGATGATAAGGTCATATTCAAAGGGATCATTCTTAAACGCTCTCAGGGCTTCAATACTATCGACATGGGCAGTTACCCGATAGCCGAGTCGTTCGAGGATTTGTTTTTCAAGCAAGGCAATGGTTTTTTCGTCATCTACCAGTAAAATCCTCTCTGTACCGAGTTTAAGTGCAGCTGAGTCTACAACGGCATCAGTATCTGTTACTGTTATTTCCATCAACGGCAGGTAAACCGTAATGGTTGTCCCTATATTTATATCACTTTGAACTTTGATATCTCCTTTATATCCTTTTACAATACCGTAAACCGTGCTGAGGCCTAAGCCAGTGCCTTTCCCCTGTTCCTTAGTCGTGAAATAGGGCTCAAATATCCTGTCCATAATGGCAGGATCAATGCCGTATCCAGTATCTGATACGGTTATTAAAGCATACCGGCCCGGAAGAAGGGATGCCCCTTCCAGGTCCTCCTGTTCCAGAACAGTTTCTTCAAGTTGAACCGATATTTTCCCGCCAGAGTCCTCAACAGCGTGATAGGCGTTGGTGACAAGGTTCATGATAATCTGATTCACCTCAGAAGGGTCTGCCGAAACCAGGCCGCAGCGGGGTTCAATATGATGTGAAATCTGTATGTCTGAAGGGATTGTGGATCGAAGCATTTTAAGGGCTTCTTTTAATACCGGCTGAAGACGCAATGGTATTGTTTTCCTTTCGGATTGACGGCTGAAGGCCAGGATCTGTTTAACCAGCTCGCTCCCCCTTTTGCCTGCCGCCAGGATTTCGGTTACCTTCTCATGTTCCGGGCTGTTTTCTGACAAATCTTCGAGAAGTAATTCAGACATGCCGATGATGGGGAACAAAAGATTGTTAAAATCATGGGCAATGCCGCCGGCAAGGGTTCCAATGGCTTCCATTTTCTGAGCCTGCCGAAGTTTTTCTTCAGTTTTGATTTCTTCAGTGATATTCCGTTTGACGGCTACAAAATTAACGATTTTTCCCTTATTGTCAGCAACAGGAGAGATGGAGGCATCTTCAATATAAAAGCTTCCGTCTTTTTTTCTATTGGTCAGGCGTCCTCTCCAGGTATTGCCTGAAAGGATGGTTTGCCACAATTGATGATAGAAGGCTTTATCATGTTTCCTGCTTTGGAGGATTTTCGGATTCTGTCCCAAAGCTTCTTTGGCTGTATATCCGCTTATCTGTTCAAAAGCCGGGTTGACATATTGAATAGCACCTTTTGTATCTGTAATGACAACACTTTCCCCGGCATGTTCGATGGCGGATAATAGCCGGCGAAGACTTTTTTCCGTCTGTTTCCGGTCAGTGATGTCCAGGGCAGTGAAGGTGATACCCCTGGACATATCAGTCTGGTCAATGGGGGTGGAAGAGAGGAGTATCTCAATGACGGTTCCGTCCTTTCTTTTGAAACGGGTTTCCACTGTTCCGGTTCCATGTTGCTGTATCTGATCGTATTTTTCCTTCCCGACAAAGGCATAGTCGTCATAATTTGGATAGAGCATTTTTGAACTCTGCTCCATCATTTCCTCTTCCGTATACCCTGTTATATCGCATAATCGCTGGTTGACCTGCTTCAGAATTCGGTTGACGACCACGCCGATCCCGATGGGAGCAGCTTTGAAGACGCTTTTGAGGTATTGCTCGCTTCGGTAAACATCTTCTTGCATCCGGTATTCATCCGTGACATCCCGGAAAACCAGGACGACGCCGGTGATCACTCCATCAATATCCTTTATGGGTGCGGCAGAGTCTGCAATCTGGTATTCTTTCCCATCCTTGGCAATCAAAATGGTGTGGTTGGCAAGACCCACAATCCTGCCGTCCTTTAAAACTCTATTTACCGGATTTTCCGCTCTTTCCCGGGTCTTTGCACTGATAATATGAAAAATTTCTTCCAGGGGTTCTCCCATGGCCTCATCCCGGGCCCATCCGGTCAGGGTCTCTGCCACAGGGTTCATCAGCTCTACCCGGCCCTGAGTGTCGGCCGAGATAACGGCATCCCCGATGGCTTTCAGTGTCGTGCTGTGGCGCTCCATGCTCGAACGAAGAGCAGCTTCCGAATGATAAAGATTCCTGAAGTGATTTTTTTTCTCTCTTTGCCGGATGACCAGTCCCAACACCCCGATCAGCAGAGTCAGCCCGATGAACAATGAAAGCAGAAGGGCGGACCGGAAACGCCATTCCGCAAAGGCTTCATACATATCTATTTTGGCTACCATAAACCAGGGCGACTCCGGAAGGGGCAGGATGAAAGCAGCGACTTCGATACCACGATAATCTATGCCCTGAACATATCCTTCTTTTCCCTGAACAGCCATAACGGCCGGTACATTGGTGCGGCTGAGGGGAATATGCAACCTGAGGGCGGCATCAGGCTGATGACGAAGATCGTTCAAAAAGAGGACCCGGTCATTGTCCTGCCGGACAAGAAGGGTTTCGGCACTCCTGTCAGCCGTGGGCCAGGATTGGATCAAGGGGTAGAGGAAATGTGACGGGTTGCAGATGAAAACAATGGCCCCTGCAGGCAAGGCATGATTATCTGCAGACCTGGAAAAAAAAGGTGAGATCACCGAAAT
Organism: Desulfobacterales bacterium RIFOXYA12_FULL_46_15; assembly: GCA_001799395.1. GTDB lineage: Bacteria > Desulfobacterota > Desulfobacteria > Desulfobacterales > Desulfobacteraceae > Desulfobacula. The sequence continues at coordinate 52,523 of MGTJ01000051.1, forward strand.
ATGGGGAGGATTATCAGGAGATTCCCTGTGAAGGTCTACAAATACGGGTTTTTTTTCTTTAAATGCCGAGGATAGCGCCGGCTGATATCCGATATGGTTAGGAGCAGGTTCCGGCATGCCTAAAAGAATGCTGCCGTCCGGGGATACCAGGAAAATTTCTGCATAATCATGCTGGCGTGCAAGGCTGCTGAATTTTATCATGAGATTTTTTTTATTGTCTTTACCCGTGTCAGCAATGAAACCCAGGATATCGGGAAGGAGGAAGGAATCCACCAGTATTGCAGCGTCTTCCAGTTGGTCCTTGCGCCAGGATAGGATCTGGTCCGCCTTTAATTGTGCAACCGCCTTGAGGTTTTTTTCAACCTCCCTTTGCATGGCCTTTTCCTGGGTTTGATAAAACCATGTGCCATAGGATAGAAGAATAATGAGGGCTAAAAAAAGGATACCCCCTGACCGGGTCTTGAAAAAAAAGGTTATTCTCCAGGTATCAGAAATTTCCGTATTATTTTTCATTTTTCCCTGTTTGATAAACAAATCTTGCGAAATATCGTTGATAAACGATTTGTATTTTTAAGAAATTTTGTATCAACTCTATTTAAAGCCTGGGTCATTGTCAAGTTTTTTAGCATGTTATATTTTTTAACACATTACCCCTGAAACACCCTTGTAAATATTTTAAGTTCATCATACAGTGGGCCAAAAAAAGATATCTGTTATTTGAAAAAAGAAACATCAGGTTTATCAACAATGTCTGGTAATCCCAGTATAATTGAAGTTCGAAATCTTGAAAAAAAATACAACAGCCACAGGGCTGTGGACAAGGTTTCCCTGTCCATTGCCAGGGGAAGCTGTTTTGGTCTCCTGGGGCCTAACGGCGCTGGAAAGACTACAACAGTGGAGATGATGGAAAATATTATCCCCCAGGATTCCGGGGTCATCCTTTATAAAGGAGGGGAAAGGGACAAGTCCTTTAATCAGGAAATCGGCATCCAGTTCCAGCATACCGAGCTTTTAGCCTTTCTCACGGTGGAAGAAACCCTGAAAACCTTTGCCGCTTTTTATCATAAGCATCTGCCGGTTAAAGAAGTTCTCACTATGTGTATGCTGGATAACATCCGGAAAAATATGAACCATAAAATCTCCGGCGGTCAGCGGCAAAGATTGCTGCTGGGTCTTGCTCTTTTAAATGATCCTGAGCTCCTTTTCCTGGATGAGCCGTCCACAGGTCTTGATCCCCAGGCAAGAAAGCATATCTGGGAAATTATCCTGGACATCAATAAAAAAGGCAAGACCATCATCCTCACCACCCATTACATGGAAGAGGCAGAGAGTTTATGCGATACCATTGCCATCATGGACAAAGGCCGGATCATTGAACAGGGGTCTCCAAAAAAACTGATTGAAACGCATTGTCAGGATAAAGGCTGTGAAAAGAACCTGGAATCCGTATTTTTAAAACTGACCGGCAAGTATTTAAGGGAATAGTCAATTGAGTTTCAAACGCATGTGGGCCCTTTTTAAGGCCAGAAATTATGAATTTTTCCGGGACCGGGCAGGATTCGGCTGGAATATTCTGTTTCCCTTTTTAATTGTGGCCGGATTCGGGGTGATTTTCAGCTCCGATTCCGGGTCAGACTACAAACTCGGGGTTTTTCCGGTAGAGGAAAATAAAATGGTTTTGCAGGAACTTCATCTTCCGGATAAGCTCAAAACCTATAAGCATATAAAGATTGTTCCCTTTGAAACCCGTGATGAGGCCCTGGACAAACTGTCGCACCACAAAATCGATATTCTGCTTGAGAATTTAGGGCCGGAACTGAAATACTGGGTTAATGATTCAAATCCCAAGGGATATATACTGGAAAAGGTAGTGAAAGAATCCATCATTCCTGAAGAATCGTTTTCATCAAGGGTGATCCGGCAGGAAATCAAAGGGGATCAGATCCGGTATATCGACTGGCTTTTTCCGGGGATTCTCGGGATGAATATCATGTTTTCCGCCCTCTACGGTGTGGGTTATGTCATTGTCCGGTACCGCCGCATCGGGGTGTTGAAGCGTCTTAAGGCGACCCCGGTGACAGCCTTTGAATACCTGACAGCCCAGCTTGTGTCACGGGTTCTGATTATGCTGGCCAGTTCATCCGTGGTCTGGTTCGGTTGTAATTTTTTGTTTTCCTTTAAAATGCACGGGTCCTATATAGATGTCCTGGTGGTCTTTTTTTCAGGAACCCTCTGCCTGGTATCCCTGGGATTGGTCCTGGCCTGCCGGGGAACCAA